>CAZKPY010000001.1:0-21247 GCA_964554815.1 uncultured Candidatus Saccharibacteria bacterium
CGAGATTAGAAATCATAGGATCCTAGAAGATGACTAGGTTGATAGGTTTTAGGTGGAAGTGCAGTAATGCATGGAGCCGAGAAGTACTAATGATCCATATTCCTATTAGGAAATGTGTATATCACACACAAAAATTGTTGTTACAGTAATGTTATAACGAGTTTGTGCTGATAAAAATCCTTGCCAATTTGCAATCTAAAACAAGTATATAAAATACATTCAGTATTTTGTTCTGGTGATTTAGGACGGTGGAAATACCTCTTTCCATTCCGAACAGAGTCGTCAAGCGCCGATCCGTCGATGGTACTACGAAAGTGGGAGAGTAGATGTCGCCAGTACAAAATACTGAATAAACAAAAAACACTCGAGTAATCGAGTGTTTTTTGTTATACTTAGTTTACTTTATGAAACTCATTAAAAATATCGGCAGTACATTCAGTTTATTTGCGTGGTCAGTAAAAAATTCTTTCAGAGCATCGCCGAGTTTATTTATTCTCGGTTATTCGTTTACGATTCTTACTTCTATTTTTTATATTGTGTATGTTAGATTACAAGGAAATCTTGTAGATGCGTTTACATATATTCAGTCGAACCTAAACGGTGTTATTATTGCTGCAGCTGTTTTTCTTGGGTTTACACTCTTTCAGGATATTGTTGCGTATTTTCAGAACTCATTCATCGACCTCATCGGTAGTTCAAAGACTGAAAAATATTTTACGGAAAAATTTCTCTCGTTTTATTCAAAACTCGATATCGGCAGAATCGAACAGGCAGAATTTCAGAATTTACGAGACAAGGTTAGTAGTCGTGGTCTGTGGCAAATGAGAATGGTTCCGTCTAAAATTGCGCTCATTATCGGAAATTTAATAACAATATTAATCAGTATCAGTGTAATCTCAACCATTCATCCGCTCGCAGCGCTCGCTATTGTTATTGGTACGATACCTGCGTTTATTATTGATATTCGTCATACCAGTGCTGTTACGAAATTATGGGATGATTACACATTTGAACGTCGTATTTACTGGTCAGCCAGATGGGCGATTGAATCGAAACGTTCAGCTCAGGAATTAATTATTTCAAATCGTGCCAGTAGAATCATTACAAAAGTATTTCACTTTATTAATGGTAATTATAGACGTGAGGTAGCTATTGAAAAACGATTTATCGCAGGAAATATAATTGCGAAAGTAATCAGCGTTGCGAGCATGGGTGTCGCGTTGTATTTCATTATTAGCCAAGCACTTCAAGGAGTGGTAACTCCAGGATACATAGTGTTTGCATTCGGAGTGTTGTATCAAATCAGTTCATCAGTCACATCGATGGTCAGTAATATTGCATCGTTCAAGGAGGTTCTGCCGTATATTCGCTATACAAAGGAATTTTTTGCAACCATGCCTCTGGTACAGGAATCTGAAAAACCGATCAAGGTCGACACTAAAAAACCCGTTGAAATTATATTTGAAAATGTATCATTCAGTTATCCGGGGCATGAGGTATTTGTACTTCATAATATCTCATTTACCATTCCAGCAGGCGAGAAGCTCGCATTGGTGGGGCTCAACGGTGCAGGGAAATCGACCATCATAAAACTCTTGCTGCGCATGTATGATCCGACTGTTGGGCGAATTCTGGTTGATGGAATTGATTTGAAAAATGTCGATTTGAATTCATGGTATGAACATTTAGGTGTATTACTCCAAGATTTTTCAAGATATGAATTTCTCTCAATCAAAGATACAATTAAACTGTTTGCAAAGAAAAAGCTTGCTGATAAGGAAATTCGACACCTCTTGAAATCGATCCAAGCCGATTCGATTGTGGACGGATCGACAGAGGGAATCGACCTGATTCAGAGTACCGAATACGGCGGAAAGGAATTATCCGGAGGTCAATTTCAAAAGATTGCGATTGCGCGAACCTTATCACGTAACGCGCAGTTCATCGTACTTGATGAACCGACGAGTTCTATTGATGCGTTGTCAGAGGAGGCGATATTTAAAACACTTCACGCATTGCCTGAAAATGTTACCATGTTGTTTATCTCACACCGATTTACAACTATTCGAAATGCAGAACATATCATCGTTTTGAACGATGGAACAATTGCAGAACAGGGGACACACGAACAGCTAATGAAAGGTAAACATTTGTATGCAAAAATGTATAAAACACAGGTATTAGGAACAAATAGTTAATATTGAAAACACTCGATTTATTGGGTGTTTTTTGTTATACTTCTTATCATATGACCTGGTCTAGTAAGAGAAAGATACAATACATCACCGGAGTTACCTCGATAATAGTATTAATTATTGCAGCGTTCGTGTATTTCAAGTTTATTAAGCATACACCAGATTGTTTCGATAAGATTCAGAATCAGAACGAACGTGGAGTTGATTGTGGTGGTGTCTGTAGTTTGATGTGTATTGCTGATACAAAACCACTCATTCCATTATGGACACGTCCCGTGAAAATCACTGGTGATGTATATTCAGTTGTTTCATATATTGAAAATCAAAATACCGGTAATGGTGTAAAATCTGTTCCATATGAAATACGATTATTCGACGATCGAAATATTCTCGTTTCAGAACCGATCAAAGGCGAAACATTTATTGGACCGAACGATCGAACTGCGATTTATGCATCATATGTGAAAACAGGGAATCGAATTCCAAAAACTGCATTTTTGAAGTTTCTTGCACAACCTCAGTTTATAAAAATCGATCCACGTTTTGACACACAAAACATTGTTATTGAACGAGATGAATTGGTTGATTTAGACACGTCACCGAAAATGACAGCAACGGTGAGAAATGCAACATTAGATACCTATGTGAAAATTCCAGTCGTGGTGATTATTTATGATGCGAACAAAAATGTATTGGGCAGCAGTCAGACGTTTATTGAAAAACTCGGACCCGAAGAGTCAAAAGATATTTTCTTTTCTTGGCCAGAACCGTTTTCTGGAGTTCCTGCACGACGTGAAATCGTTCCACGTATTGATCCATTTATTCAACCTAGTAGATATTAATGTATGATGAAACGTATTTTCGTACAAAATATTGATTGGTGGATTGTTGGTTCTGTAGTATTACTATTATTTTTTAGTATTATCACCATGGGTTCTTTTGGTGCGCCTACGGGATATTTCATGCGACAGAGTATTTGGGCGTGTATTGCTCTGGGTATTATGTTTCTCGTTTCGCGTATTGATGTTTCATTTATAAAAAAACCATGGATACTCTTTACATTATTTAGTATTTCAAACGTACTGTTAATGCTGGTAATATTACTTGGTAAAACAACAAAAGGTGCGACCAGTTGGTTTGATCTGGGGGGGATTTCTTTTCAGCCATCAGATCTCGTAAAATTAGTGCTCATTCTGATTCTAGCGAAATATTTTTCTCGGCGTCATGTAGAAATTGCAAATATTCGCCACCTATTAGTCAGTGGAGTTTATTTCTTCATCCCGTTTTTCCTGGTCTTTTTACAACCAGATTTCGGATCTGCAATTATTTTCGGCGCAATATGGCTGGGAATGGTATTAATATCAGGACTTTCGAAAAAACATTTATTAATATTAGTTGGAACAGGGGTAGTGATTGGTGGATTACTCTGGGGGTTTGTGTTCAAGCCGTATCAGAAAGCTCGTATTATGAATTTTCTTAACCCATTAGCAGATGTTCGTGGATCGGGATATAATGCGTATCAATCGATGATTGCGGTCGGTTCAGGTCAAGTCGTCGGAAAAGGTGTTGGATTTGGGACGCAGTCGCGTTTGAATTTCTTGCCTGAATATGAAACAGATTTTATTTTTGCAGCATTTTCAGAAGAGTGGGGATTTATCGGTTCGCTCTTGGTAATTATTTGTTATATTATTATTTTATGGCGCATTACCAGACTTGCTATCAGAGGGCAAACAAATTTTGAAATTTTATATGCAGTTGGATTAGGTATTTATTTTGCAACACATATTGTTATTAATATTGGAATGAATATTGGAATCTTACCTGTAACAGGGATTACGCTACCATTTATGAGCTATGGAGGATCTCATTTAATTGCAGAATGTCTCGGACTCGGAATATTATTCTCGCTCTATCGTTACCAAAAAGGTGTCCACCGTGACGATATGAATCATGAATTTTTAGGAATGTAATTATATGACACTTAATTTGAAAATTTTTTATTGGTTCTATAATTTATCTCACCACAGTGCGGTTTTTGATCGTGTTGTAATATTTATTGCAGAGAAATTCGATAAAATCTTATTTGTCATTGCTCTACTATTTTTTATAACATTATTTGTATTACACAGAGATTGGAAAAACAAGGGATGGGTTGCTTGGATGTATGAAGCAGTCATTGTTGGGATTAGTGTTGTCAGTGCATGGGTTGTTTCGTTTATTATAAAATCAATTACAGCAATACCGCGTCCATTTATTGCTCTGCAAGATGTTTCTCCATTATTTATTCATGGTGGATATGATTCGTTTCCATCGGGGCATGCGACTATATTTTTCGGACTCGCAACGGCGGTATATTTATACCACCGTCGGGCAGGATATTTCTTTTTTATTGGTGCTATTCTGATCGTACTCTGTCGTGTTATTGGCGGGGTGCATTATCCAGTAGATATTATTTTAGGAGCGATAATTGGAATTTGTATATCGAAATTTGTACATACAGTGTTAGTGAATTTTTCCAAGAGAAAAAAGCTTCAATAGTTCTCATAAAACTATAAAACCACCGGAAAAGGTGGTTTTAGTATCTATTATAGTGAAATCAGTCAAGTATCTTTTTGGTCAAAAGTCATTATAATGCTCTGTATATGTGGAAACAACGAATTATAGCGATAGTATTATTAGCAATTTCGATCGGACTTGGGTATTTGGTTTATCACACAGAAATGACCAAATCTAAATCCTTTCAGTTAGGGTTAGATTTATCAGGTGGAACACATCTCGTGTATAACGCAGACGTTTCTCGGCTAACAGGAACACAAATTCCAGAGGCATTATCGGTATTACGTGATGTTATCGAACGTCGAGTGAACAGTCTCGGTGTTAGTGAGGCATCAGTGACGAATGAAACGTCATCGCTCGGCGATGGAAAGCAATACCGACTCGTAGTCGACTTGCCGGGTGTTAATGATATTAACAAGGCTCTCGAAATCATAGGTCAAACACCACTACTTGAGTTTGCTACAGAAAATCCAAAATTTGATCCGGATGCTAAACCTGAAATCAATATCACACCAGATATGATTAAAAACGGTCAGTTAGATTTATCGGCTGCTGCGAAAAACTTACAACTACCATATCTACCAACAGAGCTCACTGGTCAATATTTAGCGCATTCAACATTAGAATATAACAATACAACCGGAGCACCGATCGTAGGTTTACAATTTAATCCAGAAGGTGCAAAAATGTTCGAAGAAATTACAAAAGCAAACGTTGGCAAAACAATTGCAATCTACCTCGACGGACAGATTATTTCTGCGCCGACGGTAAACGAGGCGATCACTGGCGGTCAGGCTGTTATTAACGGAACTTTTACACCAGAAGAGGCTCGACAATTAGTAGGACGACTCAATTCTGGAGCATTACCTGTTCCTGTTACACTACTTTCTACAGAAACCATCGGGCCGACATTAGGTGCTGATGCGTTAAAGGCTGGAATTCATGCAGGATTGGTTGGGTTGATCGCAATCATGATTTTACTGATTGTATGGTATCGACTACCAGGAGTGGTTGCATCAGTAACATTGATTATGTATTCAATTGCAATGTTCGCATTGTTTAAATATATTCCTGTCACACTCAGTTCTGCAGGAATTGCTGGATTTATCATTTCGCTCGGTATGGCAGTGGATGCAAATATTCTGATCTATGAACGAATGAAAGAAGAGGTAAAATCAGGTAAACCATTATTAGAATCGATTAACGCAGGATTTGCACGCGCTTGGACATCAATCCGTGATGGAAATATTTCAAGTATCATCTCAGCATTTATCTTGTTCATATTCGGGACAACGCTGATCAAGGGATTTGCAATAACATTTGGACTCGGAGTTTTCGTTTCAATGCTCTCTGCAATCGTTATTTCTCGAGTTCTCCTAAAAGTTGTTGCAGGAAAAAAACATGGTCGAATCAAGCAATTTCTATTTTCAAGTGGGTTTTCAAAATAATTCACCACACTACTATTTATGTTTATCTTAAAATACAAAAAAATATTCTTTGCTATTGGATTCGTTCTATTAGTAGGTTCGATTGTTGCTATTGCTGTGCGAGGTTTCAATTGGGGTGTTGATTTTACAGGAGGTTCAGTCGTAGAAATTAATTATCCAGCTGCGGTTCCCAGTGTGGAACAAGTTCAAGCAACCGTAAAAACTAATTATCCAACTGCATCAGTACAAAAAATTGGTGAAACAGGATTCTTAATTCGAACCACTGAACTTACTCAGGCTGATAAAGATACATTATTACAAACATTATCATCAACAGGCGAATTTACTGAAAAGAGATTCAATACAATCGGACCATCAATAGGTAAAGAGTTACGAACAAAATCACTACTCGCGATTATTATCGTTTCGATTGCTATTATGTTGTTTGTTGGTTTTGCATTTCGATCAGTTTCTGTGCCGGTTGCATCATGGAAATATGCAGTAATCGTACTATCAGTTTTATTCCATGACGTATTGATTCCTGCTGGATTCTTTGCATGGACTGGAATTCAGGTAGATACACTGTTCATTGTCGGATTACTGACCATTTTAGGTGTTTCAGTTCATGATACCATCGTAGTATTCGATCGTATCCGTGAAAACCTCAAAAACTTTTATCATGGAAAGAGTTCAATGACGTTTTCTCAGATTGTAGGGAAGAGTATTTCAGAAACATTTACACGATCAATCATGACGTCAGTTACAGTACTCTTAGCATTGATTGCTCTGGTATTGTTCGGTCCTGAAACTACAAAAAATCTTTCGATTACGATGTTGCTCGGTATGTTCTTTGGAACCTATTCATCAATATTTATTGCAGCGCCTCTCTTGGTAATCTGGAATGAATATTCTGAAAAGAGAAAATTGGCAAAAAAATAAAGTTTTCCACAAAAAGAGCCGCCATTACGGCTTTTTTTTTGTTGTGAATGTGCTATAATTTAAGTATGTTTTCAGGGAAAAAATTTCCGCTTGTCTTCGCCGTAGTTGCACTCCTTCTGTATGGTGCATTTGTTGTTTTTGCGTCTCCACCGCCGACAGGTGGATATGAACCAGGAACGGAATTAGATCCGGACTGTTTTCCAAATGATCCTGATTGTTTTGTAAAACTCGGACTCCGTATTGGCGAAGAAGTAATCAACGGAACTGGTACACAAATTCTCTATACTGATAATTCAGGGAATCTTTTTTCTGATGATAAATTTACACGTGATTCAGTAACTGGAGAAACAACAATTGCTCGCGAATTTAATTCTGGTGGCGATACGATAATGACCGGTCTAATTTCCAATAGTGATATTATCGGTACAGGATTATCAGGAAGTGTACTTGCACAAACAAATGCAACCACAGGTGAATATGCAATCAATGGTATATTTGATTTTAGTATTTTTGGTGGGTCTAAAACGACCGCAGGAATTGCAACGGGTAACGGTGATGTTAGTCAGATTATGTTTCTTGGCCCAACGCAAGGTGTTTGGTTGCTTATAGATTACACTACAGGTGTTTCTGCTGGATTAAACTTAGATATTAATACTGGGTTTGATTTAAGTGCGAAAAATTCGACCTCAAATCAGTCTGGTCTTAGATCTAATGGTTCGGAAATTAGTTGGTATAAAGATGCTAATTCGTTCTACCTCCCAACAACACTACCGTCTGGACCTGGGGATGTGTTGTCTGTGGTTAGTAGTGGATCAGGTAGTGTTATATTAGGATGGTCACCCAGTACAACAAACAGTTGGTTGTTAACAGGAAATTCAGGAACAACTCCTGGAGTGAACTTTATTGGTACTACTGATAATCAAGATCTTATATTCAAAACAAATAACCAACAAACAGGTTTTATTAGTGATGGTGGAAGTTCGTTTGGGTGGGGAATATCTGCAGGTAATAACGGGTCACGGAACCAGACAATATTTTTAGGTCAACAGGCGGGCGAAGGATCAGTAGATTCTGCGGGATCAACATTTATTGGGAACGGTGCTGGTAAAAATGCGACTGATTCCTTAAGCTCCAATTTTTTTGGGAGAGATGCGGGTAGTGATGCAAGTGGTTCCAGTTTTGCGAATTTCATTGGTTATTCTGCAGGTCAAGGTGCAATAAATGCATCAGAAGCCAATTTTATCGGAACGAGTGCTGGTGTTAATGCAGAAAATTCTCAATACTCAAATTTTATCGGTAATTTTGCTGGGTATGAAGCGAATGATGCATCCTACTCTAACTTCATTGGTGCTGGGAGTGGACGAGAAGCTTATAATAGTACGTTTGCCAACTTTTTAGGTTATCAGGCGGGATATCAATCATCAAACACATCATACTCTTCGTTTATTGGTTATCAGGCGGGATACAATGCGCCAAACGCTGCTAACAGTATTTTTATTGGAACAGGTGCTGGAATGAATGATGTTATTGATAATACTTTATCAGGCTCAAACATCCTTATTGGTAATTCTACAAGTACTGGTGGATTTTCCAATAGTATCGCACTCGGTACAAGTGCTGTTAACACTGCAACTAATCAATTACAGATTGGTTCTGACTCACAAGTAATAAGTTCTGTATTTATTGGAAGTAATAAAGGAACAGCCTCTCCGTATCATACATTTTTTGTAGGGATTGGTGCTGGATATAATGCAACTAATGCACAAGACTCTAATTTGTTTGGTTACCAGGCAGGATACAATGCAGTTGAGGCTGTGAATGCCAACTTTTTAGGTTATCAGGCGGGATATGACGCAAGTGATACGCGTGATGCAAACTTTTTCGGGTTTCAGGCTGGAAATGGTGCAAACGATGCCGACCACTCGAACTTTTTCGGGTATGAGGCAGGAGAAGGTGCGCGAAATGCGCGTGATGCAAACTTCTTTGGATTAGCCGCTGGGTCGAATGCAATTAACGCACTCCAATCTAACTTCTTTGGATTAGGTGCAGGTGCCGACGCTACTGATGCTGATAATTCTAACTTCTTTGGTGATCATGCAGGATATGTCGCACAAAACGCATCTGGATCGAATTTTCTTGGACTAAATTCTGGATATGGTGCAATTAGTGCTAATGATTCAAATTTCCTCGGCGCTAATGCTGGATATGGAGCTACATCTGCTCAATTTTCGAGTTTCTTTGGATATAATGCAGGATATCAGGCGACAGATGCTCATAACGCAAACTTTATAGGATATAGTGCAGGAGCCGGTGCAGATGGTTCATACTATTCAAACTTCTTTGGACGATATGCGGGAAGCGCGGCGACTGATGCCTATGATTCAAACTTCTTTGGGTTTCAAGCGGGAATGGGAGCAACAGATTCCTACAGTGCAAACTTCTTTGGTTCAAATGCTGGACATAATGCATACCGCGCACATGGATCTAACTTTATAGGAAATGGTTCAGGAGAAAATGCGACTGATGCCTATGATTCAAACTTCTTTAGTGCCAACGCAGGTCAGGGCG
This sequence comes from uncultured Candidatus Saccharibacteria bacterium, assembly GCA_964554815.1. Taxonomy (GTDB): domain Bacteria; phylum Patescibacteriota; class Minisyncoccia; order Phycocordibacterales; family UBA1006; genus CALMMZ01. The sequence continues at coordinate 9,686 of CAZKPY010000001.1, forward strand.
CAACTAGTGCTCGAAATTCAAACTTCTTTGGCGTTAATGCAGGAAATGCTGCACTTTCTGCAAATGATTCAAACTTCTTTGGACAAGGTGTTGGACAAAATGCAACCAATGCTGCCCATTCAAACTTCTTTGGATATAGTGCAGGAGCAAGTGCAACCAACGCATCATATTCAAACTTCTTTGGAAACTCTGCTGGTGGTGGTGCAACAGATGCCGCCTATTCAAACTTTCTTGGTTCTGGTGCAGGATATGGTGCAACTGATTCATACCATGCAAATTTTATTGGTTGGTCAGCAGGCTTCGAGGCAACTGATTCAAACGATGCAAACTTTATTGGTCGCAGTGCTGGGTATCAAGCTTCTGCTGCATCTTATGCAAACTTCTTTGGATTCCAGTCTGGATACCAGGCAATAAACGCTGCACATTCAAACTTTATTGGTGAAGAAACGGGTCGAGCAGCAACTAATGCAGCAAACTCAAACTTCTTTGGATTCCAGTCTGGATATAATGCAGTTGATGCAACCCAGTCGAACTTCATTGGTTCTGGTGCAGGATATTCTGCTGAAAATGCATCGAACTCTATTTTTATAGGACAGCTTGCTGGATATAATGATAGTGTAAACAATACAGGAAATAGTAGTGATTTTAGTATTTTAATTGGACGCAGTACATCAACTGGTGGTTTCTCAAACTCTATTGCACTTGGTAGTTTTGCAACCAATACTGCTGCAAATCAGTTTATGATTGGATCAACAACTCGACCAATAGATATAACGCGCATTAATGGATCTGCATCAACCCAGTGTACTATTACCACAGGAACAGGAATTGCATGTACATCAGATGAACGATTGAAAACCAACATTACAGATCTAACTACAGACACGTTGGATAAATTACTTAATCTAAAAACAGTCACCTATAATTGGATACAAGACCCAGATTCACCACAACAGATTGGATTTCTCGCGCAGGATTTAGAACAGTATTTCCCACAGCTCGTAGCAACTGATAGAGATGGTATGAAATCAGTATATTATGCACAGATGACACCAATTCTCGTCGAAGCGATTCGTGAAATGAATTTGAACGTGACAGGATTGACTGATTATGCGCGACCTAATTCATGGCGCGATGCGATTGCGGCATGGCTGGGTGATATTACCAACGGAATACAAAAAATATTCGCCAAAGAAATACAAACTGATAAACTATGTGTAGGTGAAACATGTGTTACAGAATCACAATTACAGCAATTGTTGCAAAATCAGAATATTCAGGCGACATCTCCATCAGACCCAACGCCGACGTCACCTGATCCAGAGATGGCTCCATCAGGGGGTTCAGATACTCCAACAGTGACTCCAGATCCAGAATCAGGCACACCAGCCTCTGATCCTGCTCCTGAACCGACACCTCCACCTGTAACGGACACTCCACCAACTGAATAAAGGACATTTTACAAGAACCTTTTGAATAAAGGGTTCTTGACTTTTCACTGAATATGAGTATAGTTACCAGCAATACCACACGACTGAGTTATGGCGGGTAGATTATTAACTTTTCGCCAATTTTAAGTAAGAACCGTTTTCTGACTATGTAGAGTAGTTGCAAAATGGCTTTTTACGTTTATGTTATGCCCAAACAAACAAAACAGTATCGTACCAGTGCGTTACCTAAAAAAACGTTCAGTAAGTACCGAACTCCACTCGTTGCAGTTCCTAACCTGATCGAAAACCAGTTAGTTTCTTATCAGAAATTTCTTGAAAAAGATTTAATGCGGATTATCAAAGAATATTCACCAGTGAGTGATTATTCTGATAAAAAATTCGATTTCACCATCACTGGTTTACGATTAGTACAACCTGACCATGATGAAAATTTTGCAAAAGAAAACAAACTAACATTCGAAGGTCAATTAAAAGCTCAAGTTAAAATTCACAACAAAGTATTAGGTGCAACAAAAGATCAGGAAATTTCTCTAACAGAAATTCCATTGATGACACCTAATGGTACATTCATTATTAACGGTGTTGAACGTGTAATCGTTCCACAATTGATGCGAAGTCCGGGTGTATCATTCACAGAAACACTGACTCGAAAGGGTAGATTTTTCGGTGCAAAAATTATTCCAGCACGTGGTGCGTGGATTGAAATTGAATCTGATGGAGATAATGCAGTATTTGTACGTATTGATAAAAAACGAAAATTCTACGCGACATCACTGTTGCGAGTATTAGGCGCAGAAACTGACGAAGAAATCTTGAAATTATTTAAAAACGAAACTGCAAAAAATTATATTGCATATTGTTTATCAAAAGATTCTACAAAAACAAAACCAGAAGCCTACGTAGATATTTATAAAAAACTCCGTGATGGTGAAACAGCTCCTGCAGATTCAGCACGAGAATATTTTGAATCAATTTTTTCAGCAGAACGATATGATTTATCACGAGTAGGACGACACTTTTTCAATAAACGATTCGGTAAGCCAATCACTGATGCTGACATTGAAGTTCAAAATCTAACGATCGACGATATTGTTACTATTATTGAACACATTGCGACATTGAACACAACTCCACGATCAAAAGCTGATGATATCGATCACCTCGCAAATCGACGTGTGCGATTCGTAGGAGAATTGGTAGAGCTCGCAGTTCGAAAGGGAATGGCTCGAATGAAGCGAAACATTCAGGATAAAATGTCGACTATTGATACTAATACAATGTTGCCAATCCAATTCATTAATCAACGTCCTCTACAGGCGGCTATTCGTGAATTCTTTACACAGAACCAGCTATCACAATTCATTTCTCAGGAAAACCTATTAACAGAAGTTGACCACCTACGCCGTGTATCGGCGCTTGGACCCGGCGGACTGACTCGTGAACGAGCAGGATTCGAGGTTCGTGATCTCCACCCGTCACACTACGGACGACTATGTCCCATCCGAACACCCGAAGGACCGAACATCGGTTTGATTCTCCAGCTCTCAATGTATGCGCGTATCAATGATTTTGGGATGATTGAAACACCATATATGAAGGTAAAAAATGCAAAGGCAACTAATGAAATTGTTTACCTAAACGCTTTAGAAGAAGAAAAATACATCATTGCGCATGCTGGAATGGTAACAGAAAAAGGAGTAATCGAGCGTGATATTGTTGAAGCTCGAGTATTCGGAGCACCTGGATATGCAGAAAAAGCAAAAGTAGATTTCGTTGATGTTGCAATTAACCAGGCATTCTCTGTAGCATCATCACTGATTCCATTCCTTGAACATGACGATTCGAAACGAACACTGATGGGATCGAACATGCAGACACAGGCGTGGCCATGTGTTGTACCTATGGCACCATTGGTTGCAACAGGAATCGAGGATCGAGCAGCACTCGATACAGGACGACTCTGCATTGCAGACGAGGACGGAACCGTAGTTGCAGTAGATGGACAAAAAATCGAAGTAAAAAACAGCAAAGGAAAAACAGTGGTATATCCACTGACGAATTATGTTCGTACAAACCAGAGTACTATTTATCACCAGCGACCATTGGTTAATTTAGGTGACGCTGTGAAAATGGGACAAGTTCTGGCTGATGGTGCGACGACTGAAAATGGACAACTTGCAATCGGTCAAAATATTCGCGTGGCGTTCATGTGTTGGAACGGTGCGAACTTTGAAGATGCGATTATCGTTTCTGAACGATTAGTAAAAAATCATGTATTCACCAGTATTCACATCGAGGAATACTATTGTGTAGTACGTGATACAAAACTTGGAGAGGAACAAACAACTCACGATATTCCAAACGTAGGAGAATCGAAATTAAAAGATCTCGACGAAGAGGGAATCGTACGTATCGGAGCCGAGGTTCGTGAACACGATATTTTGGTTGGTAAAATTACTCCAAAAGGAGAAGTTGAATTAACACCAGAAGAACGATTACTCCGATCTATTTTTGGTGAAAAAGTTCGCGACGTAAAAGATACATCAATGCGAATGGAAAAAGGCGCAAAAGGACGCGTAGTTGGAGTAAAAGTTTTCTCACGAGAAAAAGGTGACGATATGGAATCAGGAGTACTAAAGAAAATTTACATTCAGATTGCACAGTTACGAAATATTCAGATGGGAGACAAACTGGCAGGACGACACGGTAACAAGGGAGTAGTGTCAGTAGTGTTGCCAGAAGAGGATATGCCATACATGGCTGACGGAACACCAGTGGACGTGGTATTAACATCACTCGGAGTTTCATCACGTATGAACTTGGGACAGATTTTGGAAATGCACCTCGGACTCGCGGCTCATACATTGGGTTATCAGGCGATTGTTCCACCGTTTGCCGGAGCAACACCAGATGAAGTAAAAGAGGAATTAGTAAAATCAGGATTCGATGCATCAGGAAAGGTATCATTATACGACGGACGAACCGGAGAAAAATTCGATCAGGATATTGCGATCGGATACATGTACATGTTGAAACTCTCTCACATGGTAGAGGATAAACTCCACGCTCGATCAGTTGGTCCATACTCATTGATCACTCAGCAGCCACTTGGAGGTAAAGCTCAAGGAGGAGGTCAGCGATTCGGAGAAATGGAAGTTTGGGCGCTCGAGGGATATGGTGCAGCTCACACATTGCGTGAAATGCTCACCGTGAAATCAGATGATATTCTCGGACGAACACAGGCATTCGACGCCATTATTAAAGGCGAAGTTATTAAAAAACCAAACGTACCAGCATCATTCCAGGTAATGCTTCACTACTTGAAAGGTTTAGCGCTCGATATTTCAATTCGAGAATCAACTACTGGAAAAGAAAAAGGTGTAGCATCAGGTCCAGTAAATAAGGTCGACATGAACTACGAAATCGACGAATTAGTCGAGGACGAAGAAGTAATCGTTTAATCCATTTTATACTATGAAAAACACTGAAAACCATATTATGTATAATCCGGACACTATCTCACTCTCTCTGGCGTCCCCAGAGCGAATTCGAGATTGGTCATACGGAGAAATTCAAAAACCAGAAACGATTAACTATCGAACTGGACGTTCAGAACGAGGTGGATTATTCGACGAACGAGTGTTCGGTCCAGAAAAAGACTATGAATGTTACTGTGGAAAATATAAACGAATCCGATATGCTGGAATTATCTGTGAAAAATGTGGAGTAGAAGTTACCAAGGCTATCGTTCGTCGTGAACGAATGGGGCATATTGAACTTGCATCTCCTGTAGCACACATCTGGTTCTTGCGAGCGACTCCATCACGACTTTCACTACTTCTCAATGTACCTGTTTCAAATCTTGAAAAGGTAATTTACTTTGCAGGATATATTGTGACAGAGGTTCACGAAAACGAACGAACAAAAGTTTTAAAAGACTTGGAACATGAATACAAAATTCGAATTAAAACTCTTACGAATGAAACAGAAAAAGATAATCTCCACGAACTATTCTCAAGTACTAAAAAAGAAATTGCAGAAATCATTCCTAACCGTGTTCTCACAGAAATTGAATTTCATCGATTCTCAGTTCGTTACGGAACTATTTTCGAGGCGGGAATCGGAGCAGAAGCTGTATACAATATTCTAAAGAAAATTGATCTACAGAAAATGTCTGATGAAATCGAAAAAACAATCGAGAAAAAAGCAGATTCATTAGTACGAGAAAAAATGGAAAAACGATTACAATTAGTTCGTTCATTCCTCGTTTCGAAACAACGACCTGAATGGATGTTTCTCACAGTGATTCCTGTTATTCCACCAGCGCTCCGACCAATGGTCGCACTTGAAGGTGGACGACACGCAACATCAGATGTGAACGATCTCTACCGACGTGTAATTAACCGAAATAATCGTTTGAAAAAATTAAAAGAAATCGGAGCACCGGATGTAATCTTGCGAAACGAAAAACGAATCCTACAGGAAGCGTGTGACTCATTAATTGATAACACGATCCGAAAGAGTTCAGGAACAACTGCGATGAATCAATCGCAAAAGCGACAGTTGAAATCTCTGTCTGATTACCTAAAAGGTAAACAGGGAATCTTCCGTATGAACCTCCTCGGAAAACGAGTAGATTATTCAGGGCGATCAGTAATTGTGGTTGGGCCGAACTTGAAATTGAATCAGTGTGGTTTGCCGAAATATATGGCATTGGAATTATTCCGACCATTCGTTATTTCAGAAATCATTAAACGAGAATTAGCGTATAACATTCGCGGAGCGGGACGATTAATCGAAGAGGGAATTCCAGAAGTTTGGGAAATTCTCGAAGAGGTAATTCAAGGAAAATATGTATTACTCAACCGTGCGCCAACATTGCATCGTTTGTCTATTCAGGCATTCCACCCAATTTTGATCGAAGGTAAAGCAATCCAAATTCATCCGTTGGTATGTTCAGCGTTCAATGCCGATTTCGATGGAGACCAGATGGCGGTTCACGTACCACTTTCAGAGGCAGCTCAGATCGAGGCGCGAGAATTAATTGCTTCTAATAAAAACCTATTGAAACCTCAGACTGGAGATCCAGTAACGGCTCCATCACAGGATATCGTGCTTGGAATTTACTGGTTGACGAAAATTGTTGAAGGTAAATTAGGTGAAGGAAAATATTTCTCAAGCCCTGAAGAGGCAGTGCTCGCAAATAATTACGGACAATTGGATTTACGTGCAAAGATTTTTGTACTTCCTGGAAATGAAACTCGCTATAAAGGGTTCGAAGGAAAAATGATCGAAACATCATTAGGACGAATTTTATTCAACCAAATTCTCCCAGAGAATTACACATTCGTAAATAATATTGTAAACAAGAAAACACTTTCAGGAATTATCGATACAGTTATTAATGATTATGGAATGGATGCAGCTCCAGAGGTTCTCGATGCGGTAAAATCTCTTGGATATAAATATGTAACGAAATCAGGAACCAGTATCGGAATTGATGATGCGGTTGTTCCACCAGACAAGGGAGACATCATCGCTGAAGGAAAAGCAGTAGAAGCAAAAATTATTGACCAATACATGGACGGACTCATTTCTGATGAGGAACGTTATACAAAATTGATTGAATTATGGGAAGGAGTGACTCGAAAAATTGAAAAAGCAATCGAGAGAAACTTTGCATCGTCAGAATCTATTTCAGACATGGTAGTTTCAGGAGCTCGAGGATCAATTGGACAGTTGACTCAGATGGCCGGAATGAAGGGTGTAATCGTAAACACCGCAGGACGACCTTTGGATTTCCCAATTATCTCATCTTACAAGGAAGGACTATCTCCGATGGAGTATTTCATTACAAACCACGGATCACGAAAAGGTCTCGCCGATACAGCGCTCAACACAGCTCATGCGGGATACCTAACTCGAAAATTGATCATGGCATCTCAGGATGTTGTGGTTACAGAGATTGATTGTGGTGCGAAAAAAGGATTAGTATTACGCGAAGAAACAATCGACGGAATTGTAAAACCGATTATGAAACATCTATTCGGGCGTGTACTTGCAGAACCTCTAAAAAATCAGGCAGGTGAAGTATTGTTCAAGAAAGGTCATCTCATAACAAAAAATGATATGAAAACTCTTGAAAAAGAACACATTACAGAAGCCGTAGTTCGTTCACCGCTCACCTGTGAGACAGTATACGGATTATGTCAGCATTGTTATGGGCTTGATCTCGGACGAAACCAATTAGTTAAATTCGGAGAGGCAGTAGGAATCGTTTCTGCACAGGCTATTGGAGAGCCAGGAACACAGTTGACGCTGCGAACCATGCACTCCGGAGGAGTAGTGGGAACAGATATTACTGCCGGACTTCCACGTGTTACAGAACTATTGGAATGCCGATCATCGAAATTCCCAGCGACACTCAGCCGCACAGCAGGAGAAGTTGTTGATATTCGTGAGGATGGAGAAACAAAAATCATCCAAATCCTTGCAGATAATACAACCAGTGGAGAGAAAAACTTTGAATATGTTATTACAATTCCACGCAGTATTGTTGTTAAAAAGGGAATGCATGTTAAAAAAGGTGACCTCTTAACCGACGGTGCAGCAGATCCACAGGAATTGTTCGAAATCGCAGGATTTGATCGAGTGCAGGAATATATTATTGCCGAAATTTCAAAGGTATACGAACTCAACAGTTCGCCTGTATCACGAAAACACCTCGAAATTATTGTTCGTCAGATGTTTTCTCGAAGAAAAATTAAAACTCCTGGATCGACTCGATTTACGACCGGTCAGGTTATTGAAAACTTTGAATTAATCCAAGAAAACAAACGAGTAGAACAAGAAGGTGAATTACCAGGAACAGGAGATACGATTCTCGTTGGAATTTCTCAGATTTCATTAACCTCTAAATCATGGATGTCTGCAGCAGCGTTCGAACGTACGACTACAACATTGGTAAATCAGGCAATCGAAGGTGGAATGGATGAATTCCGAGGGCTCATGGAAAATGTAATGATTGGAAACTTGATTCCTGCGGGAACTGGTTTCTCAGAAGATTTCATTCCAGAGGTAGGGTTATTGAAACAACAAGAAGACAGGTCGTCACTGTCAGAGTAATCATGTAAAAGAGTGTTTGAAAGAACATTCTTTAGTGGTATATGGATTCAATCAAAGAACTCATTCGAAATAAGCTTTCTATACAAGACGTGGTTGGATCGTATATCACTATTATTCCTTTTGGGAAAAATTACAAAGCATGTTGTCCATTTCATCATGAAAAAACACCAAGTTTTCACATTACTCCAGAAAAAGAAATGTTCTATTGTTTTGGTTGTAAAAAGGGAGGAGACATTTTTTCCTTTATCCAAGAAATTGAACATGTTGATTTCAAGGAGTCACTGAAAATCTTGGCAGAAAAAGCAGGTGTATCATTACATGAATCAGCAGAGTTATCACAAGAACTCAAGGTAAAGAAAAATTTACTGTTGATTCATGAATATGCAACACGGTTTTATCAATTACTCTTGAAAAATAATGAACATGTAATTCAGTATCTCGAAAATCGCGGTATCAATCGAGATTCTATAAAACACTGGCGTATTGGTTATATTCCTGACGGATTTTACCAATTAATAACGGTATTAAAACAAAAGAAATTCAGTGAAAAAGATTTGATAGAGTCAGGGTTAGGTATTGCAGGTTCTCGCGGTGCGCACGATCGTTTCCGTGGACGTGTCATGTTTCCTATCAGTGATTCATCAGGAAAAGTAGTAGGATTCTCAGGACGATTATTCCCAGGCAGTGATGAATCTGCACGCGAGGGTGCTGGGAAATATGTTAATTCACCAGAAACGGTTTTGTACCATAAATCGAAAGTTCTCTTTGGATTTCATCATGCAAAACAGTCTATGGCTGAAAAAAAGTCAGCAATATTAGTAGAGGGACAATTCGATTGTATTTTATTACATCAGATTGGTCACACTAATACCGTTGCTATTTCAGGAACCGCAGCGACACAAACCCATATTGAACAGCTCAGTAGATTTGCACATGAAATGATCATTGCAACAGATAATGATTCTGCGGGTATTCAGTCAGCGCATAAGATTGCAAAACTGGCGTATCAATTCGATTGTGAGGTTTCTCTGATTCTATTACCTACCGGTAAAGATCCTGCTGATATTATTAATGAGGACCCAGAGTTATGGAAAGAATATCTCGGAAATAAAAAAGACTACTTAGCATTTTGGAGCGATACCAGTATTAATCAACCACTACGTGATCGGCTAAAATTATTACAGGAAACCATATTTCCATCATTCATCGGAATTACTAACCAGGTATACCGAGACGATAAACTACAGAGAATTGCAACTATGTTAAATGTTTCTATAGAGAGCATTCGTAGTGAATTCGAAAAGTTTCTCGCAGTTCATGAAAAAGAAATCGTAGCAGAAAATAATAGTGTAATTGTAGGTACTAAATTAACGCCGTTGACCATTCAATCACAGGAATTATATTTATTACATACCTATTTTCCAGCAGAAACACGTGATTGGTTTGAAAAACATCCTGATGCTGTCAGTTATATACAATCACATACAGTATCGATGGACCAATCCCAAATTGCTCATCAGTTGCATCAATATGCATCATTGGACGCGCAGATATGGAACATCAGACTCGAAACTATCTGGATGCGATTACAACAAATTATCATTGAACATGAAATTGATGAGTTAAAGCAAAAAATTTCACAAGTACGTGATTTGGATTTAGTAGAAAGTATGCAAAAGCAATTGTTAGATTTACATGTAAAGAGAGAATCATTGGTTCATTTATTAACAGAGTAACTTTTTTCATAACCTATGACTAAAACATCTAAAAAAACAAAAACAGCTAAACCCGTAAAAAAAGCTGTATCTAAAAAGCCGAAAAAGGCTGTTTCTGCTAATAAAAAACCAGCTAAAAAGGTAGTAAAAAAAGTTATCAAGAAAATTGCACCGAAAAAGGCTGTGGTAAAAAAGAAAGTAGCTCCTAAAAAGGTAGTTGCTAAAAAAACAACAGCAGCTAAAAAAACAAAAATTCCAGTTCAACCAGTTCGCAATGCATCAGCAGAAGAAATCCAAGAGCGCCTGAAATTATTAATTGAAAAAGGAAAAAAACGACGATTCGTAACATTCGAGGAAATTTTAAAATCGTTTCCTGATATCGAAGACGATATTCTATTTTTAGACGATCTCTACAGTAAATTAGGCGATGCAGGAATTGATGTGCTGGAAAGTGGTAACTTGCTCTCAGGGGACACCAGTGCAATGGATTCACAATTAGCTGAAATTACTGGCAAGAGATATGATCGAGAACGTTCGTCATATGATTCGATTCAAATGTATCTCAAGGAAATTGGAAAATATCCATTGATTCGTGCGAGTGAAGAAAAAGATTTAGCCAAGAGAATTCAAGCAGGGGATTTGGAGGCGAAAAACCTTCTCGCTCAGGCGAACTTGCGTCTGGTGGTTTCAGTTGCGAAAAAATATTCAACACGCAGTTCAGATTTAACATTACTCGATCTCATTCAAGAGGGAAACATCGGACTGTACAAAGCCGTTGAAAAATTCGACTGGGTGCGAGGATTTAAATTCAGTACCTATGCGATGTGGTGGATTCGTCAATCAATCACGCGAGCATTGGCTGATCAATCACGAACGATTCGTATTCCGGTTCACATGGTAGAAACTATTTCGAAATACAAACATGTGGTTCGGCGTATGGAACAGGATTTGGGACGTACGCCACTGGCCGAGGAAATTGCTCTGGAAATGGGATTGGATGTTGAAAAGATTCACATGATTAATAAAATTAATCAGTCGACTAAATCTCTCGAAGATACGATGGGTTCAGGTGATGATGATAAATCAACATTCGGAGAATTTATTGCTGATGAGAAAATTCTCTCGCCAGATCGAGAGGCATCAAAACGAATTTTACATGATCAAATCCGAGAAATTCTGGATGATCTATCTGATAAAGAGCGAAAGATCATTGAAATGAGATACGGGCTCGTCGATGGAATTAACCACACACTCGAAGAAGTAGGAAAAGA
>CAZKPY010000002.1:0-16736 GCA_964554815.1 uncultured Candidatus Saccharibacteria bacterium
ATGACTTGATTGGTCATTAACCCCGCTCTCCTAGCTTTAATAATATAGCTAGTCAGGGTTGAATGCTCTAGTATTTCGGCTAACCGTTTTGCCGCCTATGATACTATCCTTTTGCACTAACACATTATGACTCTTATACTTGTCATCGGTTTATGACAATGCCTTATACCTGGAGATAGGTATTATTCGAGCCACATCTCTTTATTCGTATTTCAAAGAACAACTAAATAGCAGACCCAGGAGTCGAACACTGGTATCTTCTGGTTATGAGCCAGATATGGTTGTCCATTCCACTCGTCTGCAAAAATTCTATTGCTCATTTCTGAACAATAAAACGGCATTGGGTATGCCCGGGATCCACCAACTAATTTCTTAGAAACTAGTAAACTTATTATATATCGTCAATCTATCTCTTTTCCTTCTTTCTTTCACGCTTTTGATCTTCAAAAAACTTCAGTGATCAAATTTCATCATCAAATATTAATGAACATAATTTATTTGTATATTTAGAAAGAAAAGAATGGACAAATACAACAGATAATACAAAAATAAGGGGACAACAAAAGATAAAAACAATAGGATTACTAGTAAATAAAAGAACTCCTAAAGACAAAATACAAGACAAAAAATATGCTAAAATAAAGTTTGTTACTGTATAATAAATAATCAATTTTACTTCCTATTTTTCTTAAGTTACTCAAGCCAAACACTATCCAATTCTTTGTCTAATTCAATACACAACCTTCCATAATCTTCAGCAGAAATAACTGTCTTTAATTCGCCAAAATCAAAATCAACAAGAGAAAAATCACGTTTCCCATTTTTCCTAAACTTCATCTTATTACCAGATTGAAAGTGTAAAATAAAATCTTTATCTTGAATAGGAAAAGATATATTGCATTTTTCGCCTTTTATTTCTATGGTATGAGCAGTAAAGTATATTAACATTTTTATCCTTTCTACTTATTCTTCTTCGCTTTCTTTTTCAATGTTTTCTTTACCTTTTACTTCTTCGTTTGTTTCATAATCATAAATCTTACCATCACTAATTCTATATTCTTTATTTGGTAAAATTCCATTTTCTCCAACATAAAAAACTACAGTACGATCTCTTTTTCCATCCCAATAAGTAGAAGAAAATGAACTATTTTTACCAGCATAAAATTTAGAATAATCTCCACCAGTTAATATAGAATAATCTCCACCAGTTAATGTAGAATTATTTCCACCAGTTAATTTAGAAAAATCTCCGCCAGTTAATGTAGAATCGTTTCCAGTAGTTAATGTAGAATTATTTCCAGCAGTTAATACGGAACGATCTCCAGCAGTTAATGTAGACCAATTTCCAGCAGTTAATGTAGAATCGTTTCCACCAGTTAATATAGAACTATTTCCAGCAGTTAATGTAGAACTATCTCCTGCAATTTCTCTATATCCAGGTACTAAATTATCAGGAAAATCTTTAAACCACTTCTTAGCTGCTTCACGAACTCTATCTTCCTGATTTGCTAGATCATTAGAATACCAATCAGGAATGTTAGTTTCATCAACTATTACATTCCATTTCTTGTTAACTGCAAGTTTCTTGTTTGTTTCTTTGTCCCTGAAAATGTTATATTCAGGCGGAGTGACTTCTAATCGAAGATATTTATCTCCAATCATTCCATCGGGAATATTATGAGTTTTCATAATAAAAGTATGAGAGTGATTCCATACTTTTTCAGGTGGAAGAAAAATTTTATCTTCGGTAATGATTAATGAAATTGGATAGCACATAATTTTACTTACTTTTTAGTTTCTAATCAAGCGATCCATGAAGTCTTTCTGACATTTTCAGTGCATTTTCTGATGCTCGCGGATAGTGCTTTTTGAGAATAGGAAGAACATTCTTGTTAAAATCATTACGAACTAAATCGCAATCATTATTCGTAATATCATAATTAAAAGGAATATCTTTCTTCATAGCAACATCATAAATGTCGCTCTTATTAAAATCCAGCAAAGGACGAACGATTAAAATGTCTTTATATACGCTACGACGACGAATCCCCGCAAGTCCATTCATGCCGCACCCTCGACACATATGCATGAGAACCGACACAAAATGATCGTCAGCATGATGAGCCGTTGCAATCGCAGAACATCCATAACTCTTCGCCATGCGATAAAGAGCGTCATACCTCTCTTTACGAGCATTATTCTCTAAATTCCCATTTCGCGGAATAAAAAGATCGGCGTGACACAAAGGAAGATGAATCTTGGCGCAATAATCTCGAACCAGTTCCAGATCATCCAGAGTATCTTCTTTGGAACGAATGTTGTGAGAAACATGCCCAACAACAATGTTCCTCTTCTTTAGTTTGCTGGCAACGAAAGAAAGCAGCATCGAGTCTACGCCGCCAGAACAGGCGACCAAAACTCCGCTGCCTTCAGGAATGAATTTCTTGAAATTGTAAAGGGCTTTTTCGATAACCATACTTGGTTACTTTGCGACTTCTTTTTCAGTGAAAATTATTCATCCTCAAATTCACAATTTGTAAAAGAATCAACAGAAGGAACTCCCTGAGAATCCACAGACAAACAAATCAAACCGTCTGTTTCTTGGTCGTAATCATGCGAATAGTAAAAATTCTTAGCATACTCCAAAAGAGTATCATAATTATCAAATGGACCAGCAACAATAGAAGGGTCAGTACATCCATAATTATGAATCAAATAAAACTTACAGTTATTGTAAAACTTACAGTTATTGTCAGACATAAATTTATCTTTCTATAAGGATTTATCTTTCTATTATTTATGCAATAATCATAACGCAATCTTCAATAATCCAAGATAATAATTCGTCTTTTCCTGCAAAATCTTTATGATAATAAGGAATAACTTTAGAAAATTCTTTAACAACCTTCAAGCAAAATGAATGAAGATCATAACTATCAGTGATGTTGTTCTTATTGACCCATCGTTCTTTATTTTTCTTAAATTCTTCATTCGACTCTAGATATTCCTTCATAGTAAGATAAATAGTAGAAGGAACAACTTTAACCATAAATCGATTAATTTGATCAATATTTTCCTGATACTCGCTATAATAATCGTCTGGAACAACAAGATATAAGGTAATGCCTTTAATGACAGCTTTGCAAGAAATCAATTTTGATGCGTCTTTTGTATTTGTCATATTGAATGTATCCATTAAAGACCAAAACACCAAAGAGCATTACTTACATAATGATCAAATTCTTGTTGATTGCTTTCTGGTAGACACTTTTTGATATTCATAAGATCAGTGATTGTTTTCTTCCGAAAAGAACGAGAAAGGTCTTTATCAAACCATTCTTTTTCGTGTTCTTGAATATAGGTTTTATTATAATTTTCTTGAATGTACGCCTCAACAGCATAAAAAACAGAAGCAGGTACAACTGTCATATATTTTGTAATAATTTTATTTATATACTTATCATCTACAACAATAACATGACAGTCATCATGCTCTTCGTTTTGATAAAAAATCTTAATAGCAGGTATTTCAAGAGGAGGATGAATCATATTTATTATTCTTTCTTGTCGCGAGATAAAAAAATAGGCTCTACTGGGATCGAACCAGTGACCAAGAAATTAATGGGAACTGTTGGATTCGAACCAACGATGGGATTTCTCCCGGGAAATTATGAGTTTCCTGCCTTAAAGACCGCTCGGCCAAGTTCCCAACATTTTACTAAGTTTCAAATCGTATATTCAGTGAATAAGGGTTAAATACAAGTATATGAAATGGGCCTCACTGGACTCGAACCAGTAACCCGAAAATTCAAGTTTGTGTAACTTTCGTTACTCCCTGGACTATATCATCGCCATAGTAAAAAACTTTAGGCGTCGGACGCTTTTTCTGGTTATTAAGAAGACTTTACTTCTCCAGTAGTCTCTGCACCTTTTACTGATGTATCAGTAACTTGGCTCAGGATTGCCTTTGGAATATCATAAAATTTCATCCACTTGCGTATAGCGTTATCGCTTACGCCATATTTCCTTCCTATAGAAAAAATAGAATTTCCTTTTAATTCAGATATTAATTCTTCCTTAGAAGGACGTTCTACTTTTCTAGAAGATAAAAAAGAACATTCTTTTGAACAATAATTCTTACATGTATTTTGTAATGCCTTATCGCATCTTTTGCAAAACTTTGCTGAATTCCAATTAGGTTTCCCTGAATTCATCCGATTCTCACCATCACTTTTCAATGATGGGGCACCGCACGAAAGCCAGTATTCAATCTTCGCATGTTGACTACGAAGTAACACAATTAAATTAGATGTTCTGTTATTTGTTTTATTTCCATCTAAATGATGCACTACTTCATCTGATTGTAATGGTCTACCTAGTTCGTTTTCCATAACAAAAACGTGTTCGTAGATATATCCATTCCAATTATCGCTTTTCATAGATTGAGGATGATTTGGTTCATAAATCAATCTATATCCATTAAGATATCTTACTGACTTTGCCATACTAAAGAATCTCCAAAAATGAACTATCGTCCATTTGTGAATAAAACTTTAGTATATCGATGAGTTTTCCGCTCTGCCTTTGAGCTAGAAGCCCATTTCATATACTTGTATTTAATTTTCAAAGAGCTAAAAAACGATCTGACTTATCCTGCCTTCTTCATAGTACGACTGTCTCGTTCGTTGATCAGTGATTCAATTCTCTTGATTTCTTTCGAAGAAATTTGTCGTTTCGAAATTGGGAGATAAGGACCATCAAACAAAACGTGACAAACCTTCCAAAACAAATCTTCCGCATAATACGCATACAAATATGGAATATTCGATTCTTTCTTGATTTCGTCAACCAATTTATCTTCTACCATATAGAAATTAGAATCATTATTATACTTAAATCGACGAGAAGTTTTTTCGAGTTCGGTAGCCTCTCGCATTTTGATTTCATACCAAATACCATTCATTTTATGGTATTGAACGAGAGGCTTTTTCTTGTCGATGTAGCAATTGTTTCTGGGAGTATTTTTGTTTCGACGATAACGATTTTTTGAAGCAATAAACTGAAGAGTTCCGTCTCTGGGATCAACATAGAACAATTCGTAATATGCTTCATGAATCGGATAGTGAGTATATCCGCCGATCATGATAGTATCGCCGTCCATATACGTATTCGTTTCGACTCTTCCAAGAATAAAATTGACATCCCAATTGTTAAGTTTGATATTGTTTTTGATATCGCTATAAACATCATTCCATGATTTTCCGATTTGCTTTTTAAGATAGCGATAAAGCGGCCCGTAATTGCAACTCGATTCTTTACGATCGCCGTGACCGTGAGACGAATGAACCCTTCCCATGCTACGGAAGTCTTGGCTTTCGATATCCTCGTCAAAAGCAACATCCTTGAGCTTCTGACGGGTTTCGTGACGGTTCTCTCGGATACGCTCCTTGCCGCAACCTCCGCGACTGGGCCTTTCGGTCAAGATTTTATCAAAATCCTTTTTCACTCAACATCTCCAATATTGTTATATTTCCAACAATTTTTGTTTCCGCATCCCTTTTCTTCGTTATGATCTATATGGGCGCAAGAAACATTTACTTTACCGATGACATTCGAATGACAGAGAGGACACTTTTCAGTGAAAGACTTTATTGCTGTGCTTGAATGACAATGGGTACAAACAATCATTATATTGTTGTAATTGTCATAATAAACTATAGTTGATATGTTCATGTTATTTAAGTAAGGGTAGAGTACGGGAATTGAACCCGTTCAGAGAGAATCACAACCTCCCATGCGAACCACTACATCAACTCCACCATCAAACTGCTAGAACTATTTGTTTTTACAAACTAAAACTAGCGGGTACTCATTTTTTATAGAGGTTTAGCTAACCTCAGTTTTTAAGTGGGCAACCTCGGGGTCGAACCGAGACTCTCTTGCATGTAACGCAAGCGGATTAGCCATTTTCCTAGTCGCCCATATAAACTCGTCCAAAATGAACATTATTCAATAAGAGGTTCGACGAGTATGTTATTGTCTTTTTCGTCATTTTTTCAGTGATTCCTTTAACAAACCACTCTGTCAAGAACAAAAATATCATCTGTATCTAAAAGATCATTTACGATAATGTTTGCTTCTCCCCACAAATAATCATCTCGATCATCGCTATCTATATAAACATCATCTTCAAAGTGATATTTTATAATAATCAAACAACAACGAACAAATAGATCATAAGGTTTATTTTTTGTATCGCATAAAATTGTATCTATTTCAGAATCTGATCGAATCAAAAAAGTATCTGCAACATCTTCTTTCGTACCATTAAAACAAATTTGCGAACTACTAAAAGTAGGCGAGCCACATCCGTCCCAGTTTCCAAGAATTCCTGAAAACTCTTCATTCTCGCTAAGATAACGACAGTGAATTGATACTTTCTCGAATATTCGAGAATCTAATCGTTTATTTATTTTAATATAATAAATAGCCATAGGATAATTATATTTCCTTTTTAATATTCAATCGTATTGCTTCGTTTGCAAGAAAGACTATAATACATATTCCAAATTCGTTCAATATAATCAACGCTTTCTTCTTTTAGATAAGGGCTATCATCATATGTATAGCAAATAACAATCGCATCAGCATTCTTGCTTGCTGCTCGTTTATATGATGCAGGCTTACGAATAGGAATAACAAGCAATTTGTATCCCTGAAAACAGGCCGCTACATTCATAGGAACAAACTCGGTCATCGAATTGAAGTCAGTAAAAAAGCGAGGATTCTTTTCAAGAGAAAAACACGGAGCAAGTTTACTAATCAAAGAATCAGACAACTGCTTGAATTCTTCTTTTGAATTTTCGCCAAAATCAACCTCATCCTCCAACTTATCAAAGAAATCATCCGCATCCTCGCCGCCTTCATCGCTTTCAAATGCGGTATTGTAATCAAACGCAGTAAAAGATTCATCAAAAGAATCCTCTGTATTATCTTCAGGATTTTCTGAATTATCTTCTTTTTTTGAATCAGGCGTACAATTGGGGATATTAGTACAAGCAACCGTGTGATAATTATTTGCACCAGTTTTCATAAAAACAGCCGTACCAAATAAACCAAAAAATTCTTGCTGAAAAGAAAGGGCAGGCTTCACCTTATCAAAACCCTTGCTCTTTTCGATCTCTTCCTTCAGCTGCATATAATCATCAATAGTCGGAAAGATATCCTGCATACGTGTTCTCCATAATTGAGTATGCTTTATGAATGATTTTATATTGTTCAGTGATGAACTATCTAGGCCGCTTCGTTCTCGTCAAACTCTTCATTATCCATAATAAGACTCATCAGAGGATCAACAGGCTGAGTTTCATAATGCTCATCAATAATCACCTGATAACGATCTCTAGGAATATTATATTCTTTGCAAATTTTAGAAACAATATTTGAATTTTGAATATCG
The DNA here is from genome assembly GCA_964554815.1 of uncultured Candidatus Saccharibacteria bacterium. Taxonomy (GTDB): domain Bacteria; phylum Patescibacteriota; class Minisyncoccia; order Phycocordibacterales; family UBA1006; genus CALMMZ01. The sequence goes on from CAZKPY010000002.1 coordinate 7,460, forward strand.
CTACCAATGAGAATATTAAAAATTCCATCAACAAGAGTTACTCTACCGCGAGGAACATTATAGTAATCTTTACCTCTTAATGAAGGATATCCTTTGAGCATTTTGTCCCATACATGCATGTGGTCGTATGGAGCATCTGCTCTTTTTTCTCCAGCTAAAACATCTCGATCAAAAGATATTATATTATTGTTTACAAACCAAAATATACCAACCTTTGATCGTAATCCTGCGTTCTTTTTTATATTATTTAGATTATATTTAGCCATACATACTAATTCGAAACAAGAGGCTTCGATCCTTTGTCTGCATAATATGAAATAATATTTGCATTTTCATCAAATGTGACAAAATAAGAATGAGCAATACTGGCGTTTTTAAAGAAGTCTGAACTCGCATCATGTTGAACAAAAACATTCACTCGAAAACTATTACCCAAAATACGAGAACAACGAATTGTCGAGTAACCAGGAACGCTACCAATGATATCTAAGATTTTTTTAGAAACAACCTTTTCGGATACTACTTCGCTTGGCGCGGAAGTCGAAACAGATGGCTTCACGTTAATAGGAGTAGCAGTCTGACTCATAAAATCTCCATAAATAAATGTTTCTTATTACAAATAAAATCATTCTTCATAACAAATAGGATGAATTATCTTATCGCACGTTCCACGTTCTACAATAGAATACGCTTCGCCTTTTTTATCAATATAAATACAATTGCCATTTTTTAGAACTAAACACACATAAAGCGAGTGTTCTTTTGCATAAACCTTTACATATTCCTCTCGTTCGATATCAGTTTTGCCTAATACTTCTTTTTTTACATACCAGGCAGGAGCAAAACGAACAAGCATAAAAGAATCGGAAAATAAAGAAGAGTAATCACGACAATAATCGTTTGCTAACAAACGAGCATCTTCATCTAAAGCCCAATCAAAAACGCGATCTGGTACGTTTAAAAATAAAGCAATCTTTCGAGACAATTCCATACGAACGCCAGAATTATAGCAGCCAGTATAGTTTTCTACTTCCTCAATCTTACGAATACCTTTATTAACATTCTTATAACCAATACCTTGAGCAACGTCAGATCGACGAAGATTCTTCTTCTCTCTATAATCGCGCAAGATTTTAGATAAAAAACTCATAGATACTTTTAAACACCTATTTCTTTAGACTCATTTTTGGTATTTTTTAAATCATCAAAAACAAATCCTCTTCCTTTTGATATACTTGCTCCGGGTAATGAAGAATGGCCAGAATGATCAGTGATATCTTTTAATTCATCCTTCGATGTTTGACGTAAATAATTCTTAATTTTACCCGAAAGATATGTAGCGGAACCATCTGTTTTCTTTATAGTAAAAAATCCATTTTGACCAAATACATAACTATCTTGATCAAATAAATCTGCTATTGCTTGAACATCTTCTTCTTTCGCATAAGGAATGAATACAGATTTTTCGGTCAGGTATTTATCAACTTCTTGATTTTTCCATATACCTTTAAGACGAATATACCCTATTTCAAATTTACGAAGCATCATTTTCATTAAACGATCTCTTCTGTTATTTTCAGATATTCCTTCTGGAGTAAGTTTAAGACTGTCGCTTGCAGCAGAAACTATACCAAAAGATCCTCCGTCTATCATGTGTCTTATGACGCCTGATAAACCAGAGGCTTCTCTTTTTATGATATTATTATAATGAAATGATCTTATAACTTTCATACAATCTCCTTTGACCATTATATTTTCGTCAAAAAGAGATAGTAATCCTATACAATTGTAGTTTCAAGAATATCTAAGCATCTGTATTTTGTACCTTTCGCTTCTTTTTCGTACTTTATATGCCAATGACCAAAATACCAACGAGAAGGACGATGAACTGACAGCATAGTATCAAACGCTATATTTGTACTATACATTTTGGGAGGTCCGTATTTTATTAAATACGGATTTGCCGCCACAACAGCATTACATATATTTTCTGTAATCTCCCAAGGACAATCGTGAGAAATAACAATATCAGGTTTTACTTTAACATATAAATCAATTGCCTTTTGAAGATCAGAATACGAAAGATGTTCATCATCCCACCAGTCCACGCCAGGGGTTCTGCAATAAGCATCAACACTTATAGCTCCGCCTATATAGAACACTCTTTTTTCCGGCAGATAGCCATAATCTCCTAGATACTGCAAGTGGTTTTTACAGGCAGAAGGTTTATCGTGATTTCCGCGAATAAATTTCATATTCTTGCGAAAAAGAGGATTGTCTCCTATTCCAGGAAAACCAATCCCCATATCGCCAAGAACAATAACGTCTTCCTCTGTTGAGGATAAAATCCTCTTCAGGGCAGCAAATTCGCCATGAACATCTCCGCAAAGAATCATGAAAAAAATCCTATACTCTTTTAAATTAATAATCGAGATCGTCGTATCGCTCATCTCGATCATTGTCCCTGTCTCGATTACGATCCCTATCGCGTTGCTTACGCTTCTGAACGAAAGGAATCATCTCTACTTCCTTCCAGTAAAGTTTCAGATTATTGGCAGCCAAGCGAGCCGCCTTCGTTCCAGTAACAAAACTTTCGATCCAATCACTAACGCTCAACTTCATCGTATTGTGATTACGATAGCGAACGATCCACTGAGGAATTGCATTCTTTCCCATTTTTAATCCTTTTCCTATTTGCTTTCATATTTAGACTCATGCACATTCGATCAAGAAGAGAACATATTTCTATATGATCTTTATGGAATTTTGCTTCCTGACCTACGCAAAAGTCTCCAAAGACTTTACCCATAAAACATCCACTTTCTATTCGACACAATAGACAATCTTCTGATAGTTTTTCACATACTCGCCATAAGCACTCCTGTTCTTTAAAACTAAAAACAAATAAATATCCAGTATCTATAATTTTATTTTTCATAAACGAATCCAAATTGTATGAACGCTATTCTTTTTTGTGTTTTATTTTCAGTGATCTATTAGTATGCTCCTTGCATGACCAATGAATTCTTCATTCGATGAATACATTCATTCATCCGCGAAGACAAAATAGAACTCATATATGTAAGGTTATTAGCAAAATCTTCATTATGAAAACTATCTGCAATATGACAAATCTCATGCAAAGCAATGAATGCCATTTTGTGCATATCTTCTTTTTTACAAATACTATATTTCATATTTCCTTGCATATCAACGGGGCAAAGACAAAAGAAATATACGTTACTGTTATCTACGTTCCTCGATAGACAACAAGCATTTTTTGTATCTGAAAAAATCCAACCTACGCCAAACTTCAAAGGAGAGAGTCGTTTTGTATGCTCCATAAAAATTTCAGCGCAGAACTCGCAAGCAGCATACCACATACGAATAAGTTTGGAACGATTGCCTCCGAGAGAATTCTCTTTCTGCCAAACCAAAGGACTATATTTATCAATAACAGATCGCATTTTGCTATAATAATCAGTATCCTCAGTTTCATCAAAAAGATAAATGTTATAATAATCAAACATATTATAGGAAGGACTGTACGAAGTGTTATTATTTATATTTGAAATAGCATTCGAGTTGTATGGAGTTGATACTGTAAAACTCGAAGAGCCTACAAAGGTTTCCATCGTTCGAGTTTCTACATTTTCTTCTTCGCAAAAATTATGAGGCATTACAGTTTTAAAACCATTCTCGCCAGTAAACAACGTAGTCTTATTACGATTTTTCTTCATCAATGCGCTACGTACATCGACAGCCAATTCGTTAAAGAAACGATCAAGTTCAGTATTGATATCGTCTCCGCTGATTCCGTCTCGATTGGCCGTGAGAAGTTCCCGACTACGCTCGGAATTAAGTTCGATATAAACCGCAGTTTTTGCGGAAATATAACGATTATACATCATCAAACCATTCACTCGCACAACGCAATTATTGACCGATTCTGACTTTTTATCAACAAATACTTTTGCAAATGAAAGATCGCGGATGTGTTCCTTTTTTGCTTCGCAGAATTGAACTTTTTGCCCATTAAAAATTACAGAACAAATAGGATTGCTGTATGAAAAATAAGATTTAATTGCGCTTTGAATACGATTATATGAAGCATCAATCTGAATCTGGAATTCACAACCATCAACGTATTCGCTTGTTTCATCGATTGAATACTCATCTCCCTCGCCATATACAGAAAGATTACGAGTACGAATTGAATACCCATCCATACTAAAACACGTCAATTCCCTCGCTTTACCAAACCCGCCTACGCTTCCATTAGATCGCTTTGAGGTTTCTCCCAGGGCAAAGAACACCCGCTCTAGCGTCTCTCTGTCCATGCCCCTGCCATTATCCTTGCATGTCAGTACCGAATGATCGTTATCTTTTTCTGCAAGAGTAAATTCAACGAGAGAGGCTCCTGCGTCCTGAGAATTTTGAATAAACTCTCGAATTACAGCAGAAACCCAATCTCGATATTCAAGACGAGAACGCTTAAAAAAATGAGAACCAATACTGACCTTTGGCATTTTTTATTCCTTTGAAAGTTATTTTGTTGATAGGTCAGAAAAAGGTCAGTGAGTGATTCTTTGTTCAAAATAATATGTATTAACTTACAGATTTATTTTGCCTAAGAATTTCATATATTTTAATTAAAGCAGTACCAGGAACTTTATGCCATGAATCAAATACCTCAAGAGTATTGAGAGCCTGTTTTACCGTAGGACCATCTTTTGACCAATCAAACCAAACGTATTTGGAATCATAATTATCAAAAACTAATCGATAATCTCCTCTATCGTCTGGTCCTTCTTCTTTAACAGAAACAGAGCTTCCGTCAGTAGGATTATTCATAACAAAAAAACGCCATCCAACATCTTCGCTTTCAGAAAAGGTACACCGAATAACCATGCCGTTTTGTAATGTGATAAACGATGAATTGTTATCTACAAGATAAAATTCTTCTTCGATATTTTTACCTGTAACAATAATGCAATCATCGCTATGTCCTGAAATTATCATAATTCTACTTCCTTGTTTTAATTTAACAAATCAAAAAAACAATATCGTATTCTAAATATCCTCGTTCTTTTTCTTCTCTAGTATCATACAGTTCTAGATTACATGCAGTAAATCCAACATCTCCAGAACTGTCAGCCCTGATAATGTGGGTATCTCCATATCCTTGTTCAATCAATAAATTCAAGGCATCCCTAAGAGCCTTGATCGTTGTATTTTCTGTTTTTACAGTAAATGGTTTTTCTTCGCCAGTAAAAGAAATATGCTTCATAAAGGTTACAATCCTCGATCTTTCCTTCAGTGACTTTATTCAAAAAAAGTATTACTGAATGAACTTGATTGCTTCAGAAATTTTATACAAAGCATGTTTCTTATTTTCGTAACTAGAATATCCTACATGCAAATCAGAATCTAACAAAGAATGAACAACCTCGCAAGCATTAAACATTTCTGGAGCCTTAGACACTAATTGGGCAATTTCTTTTGGCAAACCAGAAGCAATAACTGCTCCATTACTTGCTTCAACCATCCAGCCTAATTCTCCGTTAGGATATATAGGCTTTGCTTTCCAAGGGATAGGAGATTTTTCATAATTCATATTATTCTCTCTTTATAAAAATACCATAGATTTTTCAACCTATGGTATCTGCTTGTTACTCAGAGTGACTCGCAACCCAATTATCGCTCATGATCTTTACGTCCTGAGCAGTCATGCCATCAGAATAGACAGCGTAGGCTCCGCGTCCAATCCGAACAAACATCCCCCGATCGCCCGTCTTGCTCACAGGCCCCTCGCTGTTCGCCTTGACGCTACCGTTACGACCAAAGGCAACGCTATGACGAGTAAAAGACTGCTGAACAATCGAACGGAAATTAGGCGAATTGCTCTTGTAATTAATACTCGACAAAATATCCTTGATCGACTTGGGACCGCTCGAAAGCGACTCAACAATCGCATCAACCAGATTCATGTCGTTATGCTCGCGCTTCGAAGGATTACGACGAACTCGCTTCGACCGAGAACGATGACGAGACTTGACGCCCATCGCCGACAGACTCTCTTCAACCTCGCCAAGAGCATCTGCAATCGACGCAAGACTATTCTTCGCTTCAGCCTCTACTCGCTTCCGTTCGCTCACAAGACGGTCCCGCTCGCTCTTCAACTGAGCAATGGCGCTCTTCTGACTCTCAACAACGCTCGCAACAATTTGACTCACATTTTCCATAACATTTTCTCCAAAATTTATTATCATTTCTTCGCCCGAAACACTCGGACTTCGTTTTTCTTTTCTCGTTCAAAATGTTCAGTGAAACACTATGAACTTCGCACCCATTTTGAATTCACCCATTTTCATTTTTCGCGGTAAATAAAAACCCCCCGATACTCCATAATATCAGGGGGTAAGAAACAATCTATCAATTATTACTTAAACCGAAAGAATAGCAGCATCCTTGCTGTAACCATCAGTCAAAATACCCGAGAACCCATTAGGCTGCATAGCCAAACGAAGAGCCGCGCTTTCTGCCTCCTGTCGGGCGGTCAAAGGATTCAAATGCTTCGCAGAATCCGTAAGAATGTTCAGAAAATCATACTCGGTACTATTCGCCGAATACTCCAAAACCGATTCAGCGGCTTCAAAATGCTTACGACCAATTAGACAAGAAGATTTAAGAGCGTGAAGAATCTCAATCGCCGGAGAAGTCAAAGGTTGATTCAACCGAGTACCGAGAGTGTTGGAAATAGATGATGCAAAATGACCAACGTTACCAATAATCTCGCCCATTTTCTTGATAAAATTGTCGGGAGCATTACGACGATTCCACTTCGCGATACCTCCCTCCCAGTCCGTTCGCATCATACCATTCCTACAATAAATACGATACAAACCAAGAGCAATCTTAGAATCAACAAGATTATGCTCGCTACTCATAAAAGACAACATAGGAACAACAGACTTCAACGGATTTCGGGGATCTTCATGTAACATCGTATCGCCAAAACAAACTCGATAATTTGCAGTACCTCGACCGTTATCCTCTAGGAATTGTACGCCGCGTACCCGATCAGGGAAATCGTTATTCAGACGATGAAGCAACGCCCCAAAAATCTGACTGTCCGAAGTACGATTAAAATTCGACGGAACAAAAGATTCCACCCGACGATTCAAACCGTCCTGAGACGTACCAGTACGAATCATAACCCCATGACCTTGATGATCAATAAACGAACGGAAATCCTTGACAAATTTCATCTGAGGATTCGGGAATTGACTGAAATACTCAAGATTCGTTTTCATCATCTTACAGGCAGAACGCAAAGCGGTCTTACCTAGTTCCATACCGCCCTTATCAAAATCAGGGTGCTTCAAAATATAAACGCCACCTCGCTTGTTAGAGTCTTGATCGGCTCCGATATAATCAAGCCCCATATCCTTCGACGTACCAGCAACAAAATCGATAATGTCGGCCTCCCGATCGGCGAGTTTCTTGATCGCGCAATCAACCTTCATCATTCGATCCAATACGCCAGCCGAATTCGGCTCGGATACCGCCGGTTCGGTACTAAACTCCCAATTACTATTTTCCATAACAGCCGCATAATCTTCGCTCATGTCCTGTGTCCTTTCTTAATTGATTGACATTACGGACTACTCTTTTTGTCCAAACTACATTGTTTGGATTATACATATCTTTCGATTGTCCAAAAACTCAGTGATTGGTTTTACCCAACCACCGAGAGCCACGATACCTTACTCCGCAATATGTTCTTCCATTTTTTCGTTTTCTTTGTTTTCGATATTATCTTCAATTTCCAAATTAGGCTTGGGAGCAACGTGATTCGTACTAACAATGTTCTGATTCAAAACAATAGCAGGCTTCGACCCAGCAAAAATACTACCGTTCGCTCGCCCCCGCTCCGAATTAATCACCTGTACCCCATCGCGAGTATGCTGACAAAGAATACTAACTCCGTTACGACCATATCGGTTTTTGTTCGGGCAACTCAGAGTAAATTGACCAGGAATCAATCCGCCCTGAGCCTTCAAAATACAATCAACAACATATGAAATTTTCTTGCTGCCAGCAATATCTCCCGACTTATTCAAGTGACAAATAAGAAACAGAGAATACCCATGATTCATCGCATGATGACGGTATGTATTGATCGTTCGATATACGCCAGCAAAACCATCGCATTCAAGAATCATATGCAAACTGTCAACAACAACCGCGAGAGGCTTTTGACTCTCAATAAGAGCCAATTGATCTTCAAGCCGATTCTTCTCGCTTACAATAACGCGAGATTTCGGTTTAATCTTACCAGCGGCCCATTGTTTAAAAGTAGGAAGAGGAACCTCCGCCTGAAAATAAATAGCCGCCGCCTTACTGCCAGTATTCTCCATTTTTTCGGCAATATCCTCGCGTTCCGGATCGGTCAAAGAACCTACGCAAGCAATCATAAAACGACTCTTACCTACGCCCTCCGCTCCGCCAATCAAATATGTTTTGCCCAAAACAGGACCAAAAACGCCAGGAGTCAAACCGTCGCCAAAAATGTTATCAATAGAATCGTCGCCAATCTGAATTCGCTCGATATTCTCGTCGGGAATATCATCCAACGAAAAAGTCTTGCATTCATCCATATTCTCAGTCAATTCCTTAATGTCGCTCATTCGCTTGTCCCATTGATAACGTACCGAACGAATTTGTTCCTCTAGACGCTGCTTACGAAGAGCATCAAACGTAGGAACATCAGTGACTCCGAGTTCCTTCGCCCGATTCTTACGATCTGTTTCGCTTTCAATCGTACAAAGATGATCTGGCTGATGAGACAATACATTGAAAATGTCTCGATTACTCATTTTACTAAAAGTAGCTAGACAGTTCTCAATAAGAGCCTGAGTAGGAAGATGAATTTCGCTTTCAGACTTTACCTTTACGACTCGACCCATAAAATCTCCATTCTTAAAAAGTTTTTTGTACCGTGACAACTCTTCACCTCTTGTCACTCTTCTTCAGTGATTTCTCTTCAGTTTATACTTCTTTGTATATATCAACGTTTTTTGTCCGCCGTCCATCTATAGAAGAAGACTGAACCGAGGAGAGACCCATGAACCGAGGAGAGACTCCATTTTTCGCGGATAAAAATAAATCGCAGAATAAAAATAAGAAATGTCAGTGATCAAACAAGCAGGACATCAACACCCATTTTGAACCAGCTACACCCATTTTCAGAGCCTCTCACCCATTTTTATGA
>CAZKPY010000002.1:16836-21019 GCA_964554815.1 uncultured Candidatus Saccharibacteria bacterium
CACCCATTTTGAACCAGCTACACCCATTTTCAGAGCCTCTCACCCATTTTTATGACGATATAATTCTTATGAGAAAATTTCCTAATCCCCATATCAATACCCTTAAATCCTACGTCGTTCACACAAACTTGCTCGAACGATTGCCGTCAAATATGTCAATTGTAGAAAAAGCAATAAAAGAAGGAAAAGAAAATGGAGACCCATATGCTACAGGTCAATTTTCTGCCATTAATTATATATTGAGAAATCTTCTTTCAAATGATGATTTACTACCCAATTCAAAACTTCTTGTATCAGAACAATCTTCTTTCGAAAAAACAGAATGGATAAGAACCCTCCACTCGCTTCAAATGACCCCCATTCGACTATATCTTGAAAAATTATTAGATTCAACAGCTCCTCTTCCTCATCATATAGGAAGCTATAGATTCTTTAAAAAAGTACTTGGCACAAGAATTATGCCAAACCCAACATCCATTAAAAAACATATGCACGAACTTCTAATATCCATTTGCTCTTTTAATGAATCTATTGATCAAAAAATTAAAAACCCATTCATGCTCTCAAAAATGGACCTCCAAACAATATCAGATGTTTGTTATGAAACTAATCTTAAAATATGTTGCATCAAACCATTCGAAGATGGTTCAAATCGAACAGCCAGACTTGTTGAAAATACATTAAGACTCTATTGGGGTCTGCCTTGGAAGATAATTCCAATAGAAGAAAAAGATAAATATCTTTCTGATATATTTGAAATGCAAAAGAAATATCCGGAAAGATAAAAACCCATTCAGTGCTACGCTTTTCTGATTCAGTGCTACACTTTTTGAAATATTTATACGCTATTCAGTGCTAGAAATATATTTTTATTTCATATATCAAATCAGTGCTTAAAATATTTTTATTTATATAATTTTTGTTTCTTAGCAAGTCGAAGAAATTTAAACTTCCTGGCTATTTCAAGCCATAACTCAGTTATTTGCGACAACGTATCTATTTTATTATCGTATCTTATATTTTTCATCTCACAACATCCTTATTCTTTTCAAATAGAAAATTGGCATGAGAAACAGCATTATATTCTGTACTCGCCGCAACCCACACAAATCGACCATTTATATTTTCATGTATAATGTCTATATTATATGGAACTTCATTTAAATTATATAAAATACTACCTACACCGCCGCTCTCCCATATCATATAATAATTATCCTTCATACTCTTCTCCTAATATTATTTTAATATACGATTCTGTAATTTTCGAATTTGAACATTATTATCAATCGATACTTCTAAACAAGTAGATACAAGTAAAAATAAAAACCAAACACTCGTATTATTATGAATAAATTCTTCTTTTACAGAAATAGAACATATAAGAGCAACTAAGAAACAAGAAAGTATATTAATCATAAACTTAAAAAAAGAACCATCAATGAAATTTTTCATTTTATTAACCTTTCTATTTATATCTACGATCAAACTCCAAGAATCAAGTTAAGAATTATTCAACACTCTCCAGTGACTTATCAATTGCTGTACGAATCTTTTGACATGCAGATGGAACATCAATTTCACCAGAGTTAATAACAATCTGTTTTCCGGATAATACACGATTAACTTCAATTGCCGCCTCTAAAACATCTGGAGCACCGGCAATTAATCGGGCAATGTTGCTGGGGAGGCCCGTTGCGATTACCCAACCATCATTGTCTAAAACCTTCCATATGTTGTTGTCGTGTTTGACCGCCGTCCATGGCAGCGGATATTGTTCGAAATTCACGTCGTCACCTTCCTCGCGGCGTTGGTAACATCTCGTGCCGACAGGCAATCAGCAAGCGTCAAAAGACGACGACCACCGCGACCCGTGTACAGTTCTATTGTTGCGGGATCATCCTTGTTCTCGCGCTCGTCGTTTATACCCCAGAACTTCCTAGCCTCGTCATCAAGAGCGTTGTCGTCGTAGGCGTCAGCGATTTTTACGAGTGGAGATAACACCTTCTCCAGTTCCGCTCTTGAATGATCTGGATTGTTATAATTCCATGCAACACATCCATTCTTCATTTTTAAACACACGTGCCGATAAGAGTCTGGTATCTCCTCAGACGGAGATATCCACCCTCGATAAATGTTTCTAGATAATTTTATCATTGTTTACTATCTTAATTTATTTTTTCGCGGAATAAAAAAGAACGTTCCAAAAATACCTAATAATACTTTTTTCTTTGTTTCGTTTTCCCTGCAAATTTTAGAATCACGAATCTCCATTTACAACCCGATTATATATCTCTTTGTTTTTTAATTTTATTCTATTATACAACTCTTCTTTAACTCGATTCCTTATTTCTTTATTCATCAACATAGTATCAGAATAATTCGATTCAACTCCCTCGCTATCTGTAAAAGAATAAAGACAGTGAGAAAATAATATGTCAGTATTCAGGTTAAGATTATTTGATATGCTCACATATGTAGTTTCTTTTGTCTTCGCGCCAAAAAATAAACGACCCAACCATCCCCTACTATAACAAATTGTAACTATATAATAATTATTTTTATTCTCAATCGATACAATTTCTTTCATATCCGTCTCCGCATCCAATAAAAATAACCATTCTTTCTTTCTAAAAAGAAAGTATTTCAGTGAATATATAAAACAATCTACCTGTTATTCAACAAAATGAATGAGATGTATAATAGTACCCACCCCTCCTCCTGATCCGCCTGTTATAATAATAATCGGCCAACGACCAGGCAGCCACCATATAAAAAAGAAAAAACAAACAAAAAGAATACACGCAATACGACTCCAATTCTTGCGTCTATTCTTTTTAATTGCTTTTTCTAATTCAACGTCTGTGACTCGACTCGCTCCAGAATATACCTTTTCAGACATACGAACCTCCTTTATAAAAAGTTTCCCTCTTTATTATAATATCGTACTATTGAAAAGAATCTTTTTTGTATTTAATTAATTTTTCGCGGCAAAAAACAAACTCATAAATTATATCGCTTCACGTCATATATATTATTCATTTGGCTGTAATATGAGACATTCTTTTATACCATTTAACACCTTTTTGTTCTGTCTTCCATCGACCATCGCGAGTCCTACGAATAAAGCCTCGATGTTTTGCGATCATAATAGTTCGTTCAATAAATCGAGGATTAATACCAGCAGCCTGCCACGCCCAATTTGAACACCAACTATTACGTTCTCTTACTACACATCGCATAAGAGCTACAAGCCGATTATTCTCAATAATAATCTTCCTGCTATATTTAACCTGTCTTTTGCTAGAAATCATTTCTTTTTGTATCATATTTTATACTCAATTTCTTTTTTCGCGGAAAAATACAAACCCAAGATTACACGTTTGACTTTAAAGAAGATTGAACAAGAACAAAGTGTTTCTTATAATGTTCCTTCTTCTTTATTTCGTTCGACCTATATACTAAAATATTAATTTGATGATTCGCTTCCCACATCTCGTCGCCTAATAAACAATCGCCATCCTTGTTTACAAAAGTATAATCTTGAATGTCTTCAGTTCCATCGCTGCAAGATGTAAGAATAGGCTCAACGCTTGTATAATAATCAGTCTTGCCTCTTTTATTACTAAACAAAAAAGAAAAGAATGACTTCCTCTCAACGCATATATAGTAATAAAACCTTCCATCAACCTCAACACGATCAATATTGCATACTCGTAACATATATTATCCTTTGACATCCTCTTCCAGATAAATCATGAATATTATTATCATAGGAGATTCCTTATGATTTATTCTCCGTCTTAGACATAATGAAATTGTATTTTTCTTTGTTTTCTAATTTTATTCTATTATATAATTCTTCTCTAACTCGATTCCTTATTTCTTTATTCATCAATACAGTATCAGAATAATTCGATTCAACTCCCTCGCTATCTGTAAAAGAATAAAGACAATGAGAAAATACTATGCCAGTATTTAGGTTAAGATTATTTGATATGCTCACATATGTAGTTTCTTTTGCTTTCTCGCCAAAAAATAAACGACCCAACCATCCCCTACTATAACGAATCGTAACTATATAATAATTATTTTTATTCTCAATCGATACGATTTTTTTCATATTCATCTCCGCATCCAATAAAAATAACCATTCTTTCTTTCTAAAAAGAAAGTATTTCAG
>CAZKPY010000003.1:0-20196 GCA_964554815.1 uncultured Candidatus Saccharibacteria bacterium
CCCCCCCCCCCCCCCCCCCCCCCCCCCCCCCCCCGCCCCCCCGCCCACGCGCCGCCCCTATCCCAAAATCATTTTTTTCTGGGCCTCTTTTCAAAATGGGTGTAGGACCATAGTATATAAAATGGGTGACGCCATCACTGAACAAATAAACAATAATATATCTATTGCTTTTATATTAGAATAACAAACATAATCATTGCGTGCTATCTTCGTTCTTCTTTACAAGTCTGTATCCCCAGGTTGGAACAAATACAATCTCAAAGCTATCATGGATAATTGGTAGAGGGAAGAACTCTCCCTGATACCATTCCTCGTTACGGATACATCCTCCATTATAACGAACGCTACCATACTTCGGAGGAGTGCTGGTTGAACTACCGATATATCCTCTGAAGGGATACGGCGTACCAAGTCCATCCTTGACTATGCTGTTAGCAATCTTTTCGCACTTTTACTTGTTCCAGGTTTCTGCTGGGTGTTGGAAGTATTCGGTTTTTGGAATTAGAAGCATAGGCTACTACCAGATTCTATTCGAGTTAGTGAACTCGACCTTGACTCCATTAGGACAGGTGTGAATGCCGCTGTACGGAGCAAGAGAAGAATGACGACGATCTTTCTCTCCTTGCTTTTTTGATTTCCTTTTGGCTTTTTTGTTCATTTGTTCCCAGAGCGGGAATGGGTTGAACTGATTTTGTTTATTGTTTTCCATAGGAACATTTTTATTGGCGATTTTTATCAGTGATGAAAAAGATAACGACCGCTTGTTTAGGGCGGTCTTTTACTCCCGACATTCGTTCGGGTTCGACTATCTGACTACCTATCAGAGAGGGGTATCTAAGGCTCCCAACCATACTTTCCAGACTGTCGTCTGGTTTCCTGTTGGTTCTACCATTCCATACTCGGTTATTGAATGATGAAATTTGTCAGTGATCTTATTTTTCCGCGAGAAAATGGGTGCAACATAATATATGAATAATAATAGGGACAAGTCAATTGGTCCTTGTCCCTTATAACAATGGCAAATATAAATGATTTTTTATGTTACAGGAAGATTATCTCCTTTCGTAATACTACGTTGTTTGCTCGCTCATCACGTTCGACCCGCCGACGTAGATCATAGCGGCTCGACGGCTGGCGAACTTGCGTCCGTTCAGAATCCGATTGAAGTCATCGACCCAGGCGAACGGGGTTGATCCGTACCCCGCATCGGTCAAGTAATACTTGACTCCATCAATCTTGACGTAGGCGGTTCGATTGGCGGCAGCGTTTGTCATTTCGATTCTCCTGAGTCCCATCATTGGGACAGTCTAGGAATAATTGGAAAAATGTTCAGTGTTTGTTTCTGTTGTTTTATGTTGGTTTTCAATGTTGGGTTTAGTGCTGCTATTTTGCACCCATTTTGATTGAGAAGAATACAAACTCATCCTCTATATTTCAAGAGGAGAGTCTGAGGAGGGTTGTTTGTTATGGCATAACAGAGATCGTATCGCCATCCTTGTTTCGGACGTATCCGGTTGAGAGTTCGCTGGTTCGGACGAATTCCCAACGAAGCGGGAAGTGAAGCATAGCGGCCTTGAAGAGTTCTTTTTGGCACTTTTTTTCGTAATCTTTTTGGCGATTGAACGAAGGATTGTCATCGATCGGGGTGCGGAATGATCCGATTGGTGTTTCAACGATTTTGCCGTTTTCGGACTTGAGAAGGACGATCGTGTTTTTGATTGTCTTTTTCATATTCGATTAGTCGGGCTGAATTTCTTCAGTGCGATATTTCTCATACTTGAAGTATTGCTTGACATAAGACAAACCCATCATATCGTGATCAAGAAGCATTGCAACCGCATCAGAACAAACAACATCAAACTGTTTGCAACACTCTTGGAACAAGCGGACGGGACATGCGCAGACATTGATTCTGGGGAATGAGAATTCTTTATCGAAAGAGAGAGCATAAAACCCTCCTCCGACATAATCAAGATAGACGGTTTTCTTTTCCATGATCTTTGATCCGCGAAAAAACAATTCAGTGCTAAGAAGAGATAAATTTCTAGATAATAGAGTTTGGATCGAATTATTACCCTCTTTTTATTACTTGATCGTAACCCAATGTCCATTGTCCATTTTCTGAACAACAGAAACAGAATCGTGAGCCGTAAAGTTGGCAGAAAAGGCATAAGAAGAACCGATATCCCAAGCATATTCCTCCATATTCTTCGGGATATCAAACTTGAAAATATCAATAATTCCCTTGTCCGCGTTTTCGATCAAGTCGTTTTGGTTGCGAATCCCATTTTCTTCTCCGCAATTACTATCGCTTCCGCTAATCCAAGCAATCAGGAAACGACACTCGCAAATATCTTGATTCTTCATTTCGCTTCTCCGTATTTTGACAATCGACGAATGACTGAAAAACAAGTTAGTGACTGTCTTGTATCGGACGAAAATCAAATATTTTATTCTCGCAGCAGTCTCCTTTTGCTGTTCGGACAGTTGGAATATCGAAAGAAAAAATAATCAGTGCTTGTTTCGCTGATTTACTGGTGGCACCCATTTTGTTGACTGAGCAAAAGAACAAAACCCCCCAGTTGACGCTGGAGGTTTTCGTTCTAAGCGTACCGCCCGTCAAGACAGTCTGGGAGTCTCTATCCGGATCGGACTATATTGCCGATTATTTTTCGAGACTTCCTTTTTACGCTCCCTTTGACACTCCCAGTTTCCTGGGGCGTGTTTCGTTCATTCAGAACTCGTCAGAAAGGGTTGTTTGTTCTGTCTTTCTTTTGACCTTGTTTTCGTTCAGTGATTTTGTTTCCTATACCGTTTACTTCGGACATCATAATCATCGGGATTTTCGACGATATCGCAGGCGGCAACCCAGAGAAGATACCTTTTTGTTGCTTCTACGTCATTCAATTCTTCGTCGCTCCATGATCCAAAGCGAGAGAGAAAATTGCGGATATCGCTATCAGAGGCAACAAAGACAACGTTATGCACATCCTTTTCGACTTGTTCATCGACTCGCCCTGGAGCGGAGCATCGACGGGCGACAGCCCAGTTCATTCTGACAAGAGGTTTCCCGTTTTCTCCGTCAAAGTATTCGTACATTTTTTTCCTATCAAAAAGATTACAAATACCCCCGGCTGGATTCGAACCAGCGACCCACGGCTTAAAAGGCCGATGCTCTGCCAACTGAGCTACGAGGGCTTTTTTCTGACTTTATATGAAGCAGAAGTTTTTTTATCAGTGATTCGTTTTATAACACCCATTTTGATTACTGTCAAGCCCCAGAAAATCTGGGGTCTAATCGTTCAATAAATCCGTCCTCCGCAATTCGAGCAAATCAGAAATCCGCCAGAATCTCGGTGCGTCGAATGCTTATCCTTGAACGGGTTGCACGAACACTCCTTGGGACGATTCTCCAGTTTAGGGTTTTCAATCGGCTTGCCGTCTTTATCAACCAGAATGCTCATGGGCTTGCACATAATTTTCTCCTTGTGTCCTATTTTTCGCGGAGAAAACTATCAGTGTCAATCGCAAATAATAGATTTTGCGCAATCTCTCCACGCCGATCGTTCAATATGAATAGCATATTCTTTTGCTTGTTCGAGCGTCATGCTTCCATCAACAAACTGTTTCCAGCGAGTTTTTATTCCATTCCCAAGGATAGTTACCCCTTCGATACAGTGAGATTTTTGTGGCCGACAGTTTTCGCAATAAAGCATACTCTTCTTCTTTTGCTGAAAAAGATCAGTGATTATGAAAGAAAACCAGCCTTTTCTAGGTCATCGACTGTATAACAATTCTTGGTTGTACCATCTTCGAGAACGCACCCCATGCTCATCACGCCCATTGATTGATAGGTCGCAAGCATATTCGCATAATAGCGAGGATCGTTGATCTGGGGGAGGTTGACAATATCCCAATATTGCTTGGCGTAATCAACAAAATCCTTGACGCTACGAAAGTCTCCGGTGGCGGTTGGAAAGATATATGCTTCTTTGACGAGTTTGCCTTTTTGCCACAACTGGCAAAATACGCTAATAGTAGGAGGTTTTCTTACAACCTGTAGATATACTTCTCGTTCTTCTTGTTGAGCCTTACGAGCGGCTCGTTTTTGTGCGACTCGCTCTTTTGCGGCATTGACTTTTTCAAGGGGGATACTGGTTGAAGAAGGAAGATTGATTGGAACGTGCTTGTATTCCATAATCTTTGATCCGCGAAAAATTGATTCAGTGTTAGAGATTATGAATAAAAAGACCCAATTCTCGATGCAAACATAAAAGCATCGGCGAGTTTTTGGGCGAGACAATGAGACGATCCCGACGCAATTGATTGGTAGTAAAATGGTTCTCCGTTTTCGTCATTCCAAAAAACGGGATTACAGGGGTCATCATTCCTGGAGCAAATTCCAACAATACGATCGCCAGAACGAACGACATAGTTGTCATTTTCGACCGAGATTGAAAAGTTGATATTCATACTCGATTCCTCTTGCAAAAACAAATCAGTGTGTTATTGTGTTTTGACACTCATTTTCGCAAATAAACAAAAACTCAATAGAGCCACCAAAGGCTCTTGCTGACAAGGCTATTGAGTTAGGCTTTACTGAGGGGGCCATCGCCTCTGCCGTCCTCGCTTTCGCACTATCGTAGGAAACTGCGTGTCGCTAGTTCGTTTTTTTTTTGACTGAAAAAGATCAGTGATTCATTTCTTCTTTGACAACAACAATCTTTGAGTCTGTGTTTGTTGAATAAGCAGAGACAACATATCGAGAATCAATTTCTCCATGCTTCCAGTTGGTTCCGAAATACATCGGGGCCAATTGAGCAAGAAACTTTGCCCCAAATTCCTTCAATTCACGACTTGTAACGTACTTGAAACTATGAAGAATTGTTGATACATTCGGGTTTTTCAGAACAACAAGAGCAGTATTGACTGAGGTTTTGGTGTTCATATTCTTCTTCTGTATTGAAAAACAATCAGTGACTAATTCGATTTGACCCATCCGGTTGCGGTCGTACCGTTGCTGAGGTGCTGGTATCGGTACTCGTGGGTCGATCCGTTTGAGAACGAAAGGCGATACCACTCGGGGCCAAGAGAACCGGCGGCATCAAAAACTTCAACCTTGACGATATTCTTTTTCAGATGATAGTTTTGCTGAATGCCGTTCGGGAGTTGGCTGAACTTGATTTGCATATGAGGCTCTTTGTATTATTATTTTTCAGTGACTTAGCACCCATTTTGACTATTCGGTACAAAGAAACAGGGATAGAATTGTCCCTGTTGTTGTTTGTTATTCGAGACTACCAATAGGCCAAATAGAAACCTCCCAGTTATCAATGCAAACCTTATTTTCATCGGAAAGACAACCTTTGATAGCATCCTTCATTGCATCAACGTTAGGGTATTCGTTGCCGCATTCCTGAGCATTTTCGGCGGCAATATCGACCGCAAAATTCATAGCAACATTTTCATCGCTAAAAGCAGAAACATTCAGAATTTCGCTATCGGCCATTTCAACGACGACATACGCAGCGGGCTTCGACATGAAAAGATTCCTCTTTACTTCGACTGTTCGGTTCTGAGAAACTCTTGGATTCTCAACTGTTGACGAATTTCTGCCTCAGTGGTTCCTCGGATTGTTGCCGGAAGCGCCTGGTACGAATCGCCAATGAATACGACAGAGAGCGTGAGCGGTCTGTGTTTGGTTACGACGTAGATGGCATATCCATCGGCTACTGGAAATCGAACGATCGAACCAGTCAAATCCTCGGCTTCTGGGTCGGTGTTCTTTTCAAGGCTGGCGATTTCATCGTCATACCAGTTTCTGTATTTTTCCTATCCGTTTTTCGAGAAGTCATAATCTTCAACTTGAATGGGGGTTCCTTCTCGTGCCATTTTTCGTTTCTCCTGTTCTGTTCGATTATTACACAAACAGATCAGTGACAAAGATATTCTTCTCACCCATTTTGATTGATTGTATAAAAGAAATAGCGGAGATTTCTCTCCGCTATTCTGACTTTGTTAGGCGTTGACGGTTTCGGGGGTTGCGGGGATATTGGTCGGCTCAATAGCAACCGATTCGGCGACAACCTTGGGGCGATTCTTGCTCCCCCTCGGGCGACCGCGCTTGCCGGTGCCGCGAGCCTTGAGTCGAATATAAACGACCTTGGCATCCGGATAGGCGTTCTGTCCGGCGTTCATTCCCTCGCGGGGCTTGACATCCATGATAGCAACGTCCAACTTCGTAACCTCAGTCTCGCCATCCAGCAACCCTTGGAGATTCGACATGATATCATCGATAAACTCCTGGTGTCCCTCGATTCGGATACCGCAGCAACCGAACGTGCTACCCTTAGTACCATAGGGGATAACGTCCATGTGTGTGAGCGGGTTCTGATTCGGCTCCAGACTCCGCCAATAATCGAGATTCTGGACTCGACGGCTGGCGGAAGTCTCGGTATGCTCGGTGGCGGTTTCGGACTCATTCTGGACATTCGTATCGCTCATTTCGGTTCCTTTCTTATTGTCCTCATTTGGACAATCGACGTTTGATTCTCGGAAAAACTCAGTGGCGTATTGGAATGTTAGGGTTTTTGGATTTTGTTTGGCTTTTGATTTTTGGTTTATTGACACCCATTTTGGTTGGCGGTTTTATGCGGCAGTTTTTGCCGCGATTTTTATTCCTTCAACGTATCGATATACACAAAGTCGGTTGCGTAACACCAATAAACAGGCGGATCAACCAACTCATATGTCTCTGTTTCTTTGTTATAAACTTTCTTTCTCAAATTGCAAACTAGACCATTATCATTGCTATAGAAACAGCCATTGCAATGATAGTGTCCTTCAATAAATTTATTGTTTACAAACATGAGAATTGGATCGGAAGTAAGAGCATTGACTTCTGGCAAAGA
Organism: uncultured Candidatus Saccharibacteria bacterium; assembly: GCA_964554815.1. Classification (GTDB taxonomy): domain Bacteria; phylum Patescibacteriota; class Minisyncoccia; order Phycocordibacterales; family UBA1006; genus CALMMZ01. The sequence goes on from CAZKPY010000003.1 coordinate 6,912, forward strand.
AAACGGGTCTTTATCGTTTGCAAGAGTCATATGAACGGCAACTTCTATGATCTTTTTCATACTGCTTCTCATATCTTACTCCATGACGTTACCAAGAAGAAAAAATCTTGGTTGAAAGAATATCTAAATCTCTACGATTCTTGGCATAAAAATTGCCATTGACGGCATCAATGATGCTGCTAAACTCATTGGCAATCGTATCGCCGCAAACAGTCAACAAAATACCCCAGGTAGCGTTGTAGACTTTTTCTGGAAGGCCATCTTCATTATCGAATGACTTGACAAGATCAGCAAGATACGATTTGGTGGAAGTTGCCATTTGATCGATTCCTTTCTGTTGTTCTTTTGGAATCAAATTCATTCAGTGCTTTGATTGTTTCAGTGCTAGAGCCAATTGTCATCCGCAAACGATTGCGATTCCTTGTCTGTCATAATGAAACCAAAATAGAGCAATCGTTTTTTTGTTGTTTCTACAATCCTATCGCTTTTTTTGCTTACGCACCAAGAATGTTGCCTCCACATTCCATCTCTTGACAATGCATAGCCAGTTGCAATAGAAATAAGTTTTTTGTTGACTTCCCAAAGACGAGAACTATTGCTATGGCACCGACAATCTTCGCCCTTCATCATTTTAGCATTGTATCCTCGCAAGAATACGCCCCTTGCAAGTAGATTATGCAAATCTTCTTCGTAATACATACATACAGATTCGCCGGCAACAGCAAGCAATTTATCTCTTAGTTGTTTATATTGTTCTACTGTTTGATTTGCGCTAAATCTGATTGTAAAATCATCAAGATAGGTAGAATCTTTTGTCCAGCCTTTTTTGTTGCAAGACTCTTTCCATTCCTTATCCATTGGAATTGTCTTGAATTTGATATTCATAAATAATGAAAGATCGTTTTTATATTCAGTGTATATATAACGCACCCATTTTACTGTCTGTATATAAACGATTAGGCCAGATTTCTCTGGCTGGATCAAAGTCCCATTTGCGATCGATTCGCCCTAATCGTAGAGAAACTGCCCCAGCCAAGCCAAACAGCATTTAGTACTGTCTCCAATACGGCTGTCTTTAGCCCTGATTTTATAGGGCACTTAGTATTAGCAGTTTCTCTAAATCTTTATTGTCTCTTTGTTTGTTCAGTGATTTTTTAGAAGTGATCTTTGATAAAGGCCAAAATATCCTCGGCACTTCCATAGAACATATCATCCGTAGCATCGATGATATTCTGGAAGTCTTGACGAGCCTCCGCCCCGCAATGGAGTTCGATAATTTCGCAAGTTGCCTTGTATGCCGACTCGGGGAGTCCCTCATCGCAGTCAAAACAGATGACAAGATTCTTGACGCAATCGGAGAGAGTCAGATTCTTCATTGGAATCTCCTTGGATACATTTTGATTTCCGCGAAAAAATATCAGTGATAATAGACTGTTTTACTCGTCTACCCACATACCAACAGAACGCAAATCATCTTCTGTGGCATTTTCAAGACGAGGTAATTCTTCTTTATCTGGGCCGGTATAATCCTCAAAGATACCCATAGGATAAAAAGAATATCTATTTCGATCTGGGCAAAAATCTCCATCGAGATTAGTTTTCATTGTTTTCTCCTTGCTTTTTGATTTCCGCGAAAAAATATCAGTGACAATAGGTATCTTTTTATACACCCATTTTCATTTCTACGAATAAAGGCGGATTTCTCCGCCCCCGATATTACTCTCCTCCGTAATCTTCGCCCATCGGAGTGTCCGAATAATAATCCTCATCGGTTCCCCATCCGCACGACCGAAGCGTATCGGCATCCGCTTCAACGTCCGTCATACCATCATCGTAATCTTCTCGGGTATCGTCATAGTCCGGATCGTATCCGTCGTCATCAGAATCGCCGCACATGCTGTCCATCATCTCTTCCTGGTAGTTCGTCCCATCGAGTTCGTCCCGCATCTCATCTCCGCACCCGCAGCAAGGGAAATTTTCGTGCTGACACATTTTTCTGTTCTCCTTTGGTTTCGTTCGATCAACGATATTCGAGCGTTTATAGAAAATGTCAGTGTTACATGAGTTTTCTGAGTTTATCGGCTGCCTGATACAGAATTTTACTCATCTTTCGACAAATCTTTGCGATATCGGTCTTGTCTTTACAATCGAGTTCGCCTGCACCCATTTCGACTTCGTTTGCCAAATCTTCCAAACAATCGGCCATATCAGAAGGATACATGCCTGGATCAATTTCTTCATATCTAATACGCATAAAATCCTTTCATAGAATAAAAGCGGCTTTTTGCCGCTTTATGAGAGTGATCTAGTTTCTTTCAGTGTTATCTTACAGTGCTTGATTTTTCAATACTCGCTCGTGAGCATCATGGTCGGAGGATATCCTTCTCCGGTTTCTCCAACATAAAATGTAAATTCATCGAGAGGAAAATCAGTGTATTCAATATCCTGAGCATAAACCGGAGGAAGGCCGGTATCCTTGCGACATTCAACTCGGCACTTGTTGCCGTCCTTCTTGAGAGTCCAAACCTGTAAACCATCGCACGCATCTCGCAGTTTCTCAGATTGAGCTGATGCTACTACGTCAGTGAGCCAGAAGGCATCGCAAACCTTTCGCATTGCAAGAACGCCATCGGTCATCAAAAGGCTATTAGTCCAATGCTTCGTCCAAGTCTCGGTTCCGTAAAAATTACGCAAGTGACTTTCGATCTCGGCTGCGTTCATTGGTATCTCCTTGATCTTCTATACGCGAAAAAACGATTCAGTGCTAAGGAGTTTGTTTCTGTACACCCATTTTCATAAGCAACAAACTTTCTCTTGCAATAGAGGGGTCGAGTTCTACTTGATTACATGCTCGCTTGTATGAATAAACGTAAGACCAGTTTTCTTGCTTACCGTTTTGTGAAAGTACGCGCAACAACGAAGCCAGTCCATATCAGTTTCATCATTTATCATACACTTGAGAATTGGGCCTCGGTTGCGAACGATATGACGAATAACATCGTTAAGTACGTTCTTTGGTTCTTTAGCAATCTTTTCTGGATCAAGCAATTCGCCGGTTGTTGTTCGCTTAAGAAATGAATTGAAATCTCTCTTTTTCATAAAACAAGTTTTCTTTTCCGTTTTTATCAGTGATTTTGCTCGGGAGGATTGCGGGAAACCCACCACAAAGTAGTTGCTCCATCATATTCATGTACATAATACACATAATTTTCCGACCATGCCCAGAAAGACGGAACTCCATAAGAGTTATATTCTGAATAAAATTCTTGATCCAAAACAGAATTAGGTACATCAGAAAAATTCCAAGTACCATGCGGAAGGCTATCCCAGGGCTTTCCTTCTAAACTGCCTTTTTTTGTTTCTGGCATAAAGAAAACAGAAGGCTTTTCTGGGGCAGATTCAAACCATTTACGAATTGTTGCCGTTCTTTGCATGTCTTTCTGTCTTTTTATATACAATTCAGTGTTAGCCAATAAAAACACCTGCTCCAATTTGGTCGCCCTTTTGGGGAATCGCGCTCACCAGTTGAGCAACAATATCCTTGGGGATAATTTCAGTGCCATTGGCAATATTTCCGCCAAAAGACAGGTGATGGAAGTATGCTCCCCCTCGGTTCCTTGCCCACTTCGCCTCTCCGGTTTCGATATTGACGCTTGCGATACAATCATCGCTCTGAATCTTGATCCTTCCATCGGTTACGCCAGGGTAAACGACAAAAGACTGAGGTTTACGCATATTGCCGATCTTCATGGGGATGCTCTTAATCATACCGTTCTTCCTACATTCTTTTCGTTCAGTGCTGCAAAAATAAAAAACGACGAGAGTGCGTTCATTCATCCATCGGTAGACAGAGGAAACTCTCGTCGTTGAGAACGGAACACCCGCTCTCATTTATTCTTTTGTTTTGTAAGCATATCCATTTATTCTATCTTCAATCGCCGAAAGATATCCGACAACAAAGATATTCAATTCTTTTCTATCTCCAAACAAAGGCGAAATTCTCTGAAAAGAACAAGCATCCTTATCTTTCTCTGTCAACTCTCCGTTACTATCAAACATCAGTGAAGCGTAATGCATGCAGAAATTGTAAAGATCAGAACAAACAGAACGATCGGTAGTGTCTACGATTTCCCTTCGATATATGGCGCAATACCCATTTGTACCGATTAAAGAATCTCGTGTCATTTTCATATCCTCAAGTTCCTTGCTCGACCCACATGTTGTTACCTTTCTAAATGATCAGTGACTATTGTTCACCCATTTTAACGAAACAAAAAAGAAAAATCTCCCCATATAGAGGAGATTCTTCGTGATATTTTACCGAAGATATCCGGGGCCTTGAGCCGTCATCGTCCCCATACCGTTCTTCTCGTCAAAGATATTGCCTCGGGCAATCTTTGCAGGTTGACGGAATGAAGCGGGCTTCAGTACCGAACCGGCAGCGTGATCGAGTCCGAGAATAGGACCGCCAGTAATATCGACGAACGCAAACGCTCGACCGCTCTCAGCGACCGTGCCATCGTTGGCTCGGTCGTGGGCGGTGACGATCATAAATCGTCCTCCGATACGACTCTGGAGGAGAGGAGACTGGGCGTGAGTATACTTATTGTCGCTCCAATACTGATCGACAAGGGCTTGAGCCTTGAACATCCAGTTATCGAAAGCAGCCTTGAAATCAGGGGAAAGTTCGGGGGTCTTCTTCTTCGCCATTCTAAATCTCCTTTTTTTGTTTTCGACTTTTCAGATACTAATTCTTTTCTTCGATTACAGTTCAGTGGTCATTTCTGTTTAGATTGTCTGATAAAGAAATCCATAAATAACCCTTGGTCTATTTTTAAGGGTATATTTTTCCATATATTCTTCTATTTTTTCGATATTTCCATTAATATCAACTCGAACAACGCAATTAACACCCTTAATATACGTCATACCTTCGATACCTACCACAATACCAACAGGCAATTCTGCAAGAGTTTTTTGGTAAAGTTCCAAAGGAGGCAGTCGGTTATCGAGGTGAAATTCCATAAATCTCTATTGTAAAAGAAAAACTTCAGTGAGACGCACCCATTTTGACAGGAATTTCCCCATGCAAAAAAATAACGCATGGGGTATTTTGATTATTCAATGAATCCAAGACAAACAAATCCAACATTGGCAACAAACATGACCTTCTTTTGCGTGCTATTTTCGATAGGGAGAACGACGATATCGCCCACGCTCATCGATGTATGAGCAAGTCCCTTCGATCGGATCAAAGCATTCGCTTCGCCATTAGGCGACCAACGTTCTCCCTGGAGGTTACAGAAGAAATCCTCTGGATCAAAATTCTCATCTCCAGAACAGAGAAAAACGTGAGTATCAGAAAGATTACGAATATTAATATCCTTATGATCGCCGAATCTGATATTCAATCCCTTTTCTGAACGATCTGGCTTGACATAAAAAACCTGGGCCGAACCATGTCCGACCGCCTTATGAAAGGCATCGATTCCTTCCTGAACTGAATTGAACGAGGATACTTCCATTTCTTTTTCCCTTTCAGATTGTTTTTAATTCAACAATCTACGAATTATCAAAATTAGTTTCAGTGATTAATCAATTGAATCAAGAAATTGTTTCATTTCATTGTATGTCATAAGAAAATCATCATCACTAAGACTTCTCAGATAATTCTCATAACTATCAAATGATCTTGCATTATAATCACCCCAATTATAGGAATGATCGAATTCTTTGTAGTCTTTAATTTTAGAGATCATAAGTTCTTTGAGAGTATTAGATTCCATTTTATACCTCAACAAAAACAGTCTCATGTCCCCAAATATAACACTCTCGTTCTAATCTATTCAATTTTTCCCAAAAAGCAAAATTACCCTTATCATTATCTGTGATAATCCGAGCCTTTGATCGTTCGGTTGTCCAAAAGAGTTGAGTATATGTAGTTGTTTTTCGTTCGCGGAGATAAGAAACTTCTCCGGTGATTCTGTCAGTTTTCTTGAAAATACGATTCATTCTAATCTCCCAAAGAATGACTAGATATCACATATATCTATTTTCAGTGATTATTTATGCACCCATTTTGACAAGATCAAGAAAAGACAGAGAAGTCTCTGTCTTTATTTACTTTACTTCGTAATCAGTTCTCGCGGCTGGATCATAATCTTCTTAGCAACAACGGCTGTTTCTTTAACAATGTGCTTTGTTGCTTTCATGTCTGCGGTCTTTGCGTATCCATCGGCCTTGCGAGATTCCTTCCCGATTCGACGACCGAGAAGAGGCTTGAGTTCATTCTGGCTAAAGAATCGGCGAGCATTACCCTGAGCCTCTGCTTCCATGTCAATCGCATCGATCTCAAAGCGGGGGCCTCGATTCATCTTCTTGAGGTTCTTTTCATTGAACATTTTTGTTCTCCTTATATTCTATGAACAGAGAAAATACTAATCAGTGAACATAAAAGATTTCAAGAAGAAACTATATTTTTATTCCTAATCCTTAGATCAGAACAATAAAGAGCAATAAACTCGATCCAATCATCGTCAAGGCAAGAAGCATCAATCGGATATCCTTTGTCGAATCGGTCTGAAAGAAATTTGCGAAGAGCGACATAATCGTCGTGCGAAGTGCCAACAGGAGCATGCTCTAATGCACACGCCGAAAGATCGTCTTGACATATATAAGGAATTGCCATAATTTACTTATATGCTTTTTATTATTCAGTGATTCAAGATTGGCAGGCGACCAACAATAATGCAAAACAAAACAGAAATAACAATGACAATTATAAAGAAATTGAAAAAATTATCAAAGTAATGATTGAATCGGTTTTTTGTAAAATATTTATTCTTTATATTATTCATATTTTACTGATATTGTAAAAAACAATCAGTGATTCTTTCACCCATTTTAAGAATAAAAAAGCGTTCTAATAAATAGAACGCATACTATTACGCAATTTTCTTTTCCCATTCGTGATATTCTAGCCACAAATGGATTGGCGGATGAATAATCTCATGAAATATAACATTCAGAAAAGTTTTACCCTCATTATTCCAAGCCGCACCAACTGCTCCCATTGACTTAATAAAATTGCCTGTTTTTTGAGAAAACGCAGAATAGCGGAAATAAGCAATAGAATCATCGCCTTCTTTTTCAAGAACGACCAAAGCAGAACAGGGTCCGATAATCGTTTCAATGCTCTTATGAATAAGATTCTTCATCTCATTCCATCCATCGACTGTTTTCGGAAGACAAAGCGGATCAGCCATTGGAGTTTTTCCTTTCTGAATCGCTTATGAAAAAGAAAACAATCAGTGGAATAATCTACATCCAAACAAACTCTGTGACTTTCCGCATACGACCAATTTTATTAATCTTATCTGGAGAAACGTAATTGTTAAAACTTCCGCTCATAGAAAAAGTTTTATTTTCTCCTTTTTCAACTCGATGGCTATTACCTTTGTTATGTAGAGCATCATTGCTAAGAACTTGATAAGTAACAATCCATCCATGAGGATAAACGTCGTGAGGGCCATGACCATGACCTCCGCCGCCGTATTTTGCATCAATTACTACATAGACATAATCATGAATGTCCAAAGAATTACATCTAAAAACATCTCCAATTTCAAGCGCGTTATCCGGCTTTTTATCGGTATAAATATCCATATTATTCCTTAATCAAAACGGATCGTTGCTCCCTTAAGCCAGCCATTCGATACAACACCAGAAACTCGACTACCAGAAGGAGAGGTGGCCTCAAAACCAGTCACAAACTGATCGTTAGTTCCATTAAAAAACCGATAACCAGTGATGTTTATATTTTTATATCCGTTTTCGCTAAGAACTCGACGAGCAGTATTTTCGTCGGTACAGGCGGCTGGAACAATCAACACAATTGCAATCGCAACCGCAATAAAAACAAAAACAGCAGCAACGCTCTTCATGATATTCTTTGAGGTTTTGTGCATAATGTTTCTACTTTCTTTTTATTGATTCAGTGTTACGCTTTTCAGTGTTAGACAGTAGTTACTGGGACGTATGGGACTCGAACCCCTCTGCGATGATTCATTATTTCCTTCGCGAAGAAAATTACAATCATCATCTTGCTCCATCGCGATAAAGCAAGACCAAGGCAGCATCGACCTATACCTCTCCGCATCCCAGGCATTGGCCCGGTAATGCTTTTGTCTATACGCCCCAGTAACTACTGTCTTTGGTTGTCAAATATAACATTCTACGATTTATCATTCTTTTGTTCAGTGACAATATGGTGCTTCTGTAAAATTTTGAGAAGATTCTTGGATCATGTTAAGTCCTTATTTTCTTATCCGCGGACAAGCGAAAACAAAAAGGAAACAAAAGCCGTAATAAGAGCAGCAATGCCAATAACAAAAATAACCCATGCTGCCAAAAAGCGTGAGAAAAACCATTCTGTTGGAAGTTCTTTATTATCTGCGTTGCGAAAAAATATAACAGTTCCGATAATGCAAAGAATCATTCCTACAAAAGTAACGATAAATGAAAACATTATATATCTCCGTCTTTACTTATTCTCGTTCTATTTTACAACATCAGCAAATTCTTGATACCAATGCCAAATATCATTATATCCGCTCGCGTGTCCATGCTCCCATGCCTTACCTTCAACCAGGTTTCGCTTGGGATGATTCACAAGACCTTCCTCTTTCGCGCAGTCGTCAAAAAACAACGCATTAAGTTTTGCTTCTTCTGCTCGCCACCGATCAGATGCTTCATTATATTCCTTTTTTCTCTGCTCAAATTCATTTCTTAGGTTCATCGCTTCGGTAATCTCTTTTTCTGTAAGAGAACCAACCGGCTTTTTAAGCAAATCATATTTAGAACTACCAAGAAAAGGATAAGAAGGAAGTTCAATTTTATTCTTATACTTGCCGCTACAGATGTTATCGTTAATTGACATGATTCATTTTTTCTTTTGCAATTTTATCAGTGACAAGTTTTTATATTCACCCATTTTGATCTTTATGAACAAAAAAACAAGCAGAATTTACTCTGCCTGTTTTTATTCTTTTACATATACTTCATAAAAAGCATCCTTTCATATTGGGTTTTTGTGACATAATTTTATGAAATGGGCGGGCCTCGTGGCATCTCTATGCTCTCCGTAAGAGTTTTGCAAAACACTCATTCGGCCAAATTACTTTGCCATTTCTATTTTTTACGCCGATGGCAAGCGTGTTGGTTCTTTTCTAGTTGCTTCCTGATTGGTCAGTGATCGAAACCTTGACTTTTTCTCCATAAAGAGTATAGCAACAAACATGCTTGAAAAGATTAAACTTAAAAGGATTCGGCATAGCGTCCAATTCTTCTTGAGAATAATCCTTCTCGTGCATAACAAGAACTGGAGGGTGTTTTGTTTTTGTATTAAACAAGTGCTTTTCTGGAACTTCGCCTACAGGAAAAAGAACATTGTTTGAGTCTTTGTTGAACAAAACTCCATCAACAAAAACAGAACGAGATTCATCAAACGCTTTTTGTTGTTCGCTTTTCATTATATTTCTTTCAATAAAAACCCCCCATCCCCGATCGAGAGATAGGAGGCCCGGTAGTCTCGATCAACGGACTGCCTTTAGGGTCAGTCCATCGTATTTTGTCGGCTTTCTCGCCCGAGACATTTGACGAGAGCTTACGGACCCAATAAGTTCGGACGCAAGGGATTATCCGCCTCCCAGGTTCCTAGACAGCCTGTAATATCAAAACCGAGGTACTCGACTGTCATTTCGCTCGGCTTCGTATCTCTCTACTCCTGCTTGATTCGTTCAGTGATTCTTCTTCTTTGATGAAAACGTAGACTTCGGCTTTTTTGACTTACTCCACATCATACCGCAACAACGACAACGAAAGTGATTCAACAAACCAAGACTCCCCATAAAACATTCGTTACGGTTTTGTACGGATTTACAGACTGGACACTTGCATCGCATTTTTTATCCTTTTAGCAAAATACGACAAAAAAGATCAAAATATTGAGTTTGAAAATCGTTTTATTCATACTACTGAATATGAATACCGCACTCTTTCAGTGCGTATACCATTCCAAAGTAGAATCCAAGAGAGAACATAAGGAGGATTGCCCCGTAAATATACACTCGAAATCCAATCTTTTCATTTACTTTCATATTACGCCTTTTGAGAGAGTTTTTCTTCGGCCAATTGCATCGCATACTTTCTCAAGACCAAACGAGCCTTCTCTGCGATATACGGCTTCCAGGAAGGCCACCGGAGGAGTTTAGAAGCGAACGGGGCGTCCGTACAAGTAAAACCTCGCCCATTGCGATAGCGAGTGTGTTCGCTTCTTTGCTCGTCCTGAGTTTGGCGAGCGTGAATGACAGAAATTCCTCGACGAATATGGCGTTGGATTTCCGCATCCTGAGGATCGCAATTATCCAGCCAGTTTCGGATACTTTCTGCTTGCGATTTAATTTCTGTTGATTTAATTTCGAGAGTTTCCATATCAAATCTCTTGAAGTTTATTTAGATCAGTGCCATTCTTATATCCTTCGATCCATTTTTCAGGATTCTTTGAGAACGTATTATGCTCGATATTTGTAGCATCATCGAGCCAAACAATGATATAACCGCCCTTTTCGAGAGGAACAATCTTCTTGACATTGAGAGCCTTTTCCATGAACCTATTAAAAGCATGTATAAATGTCAGTGAAATTTAAGATTTACACCCATTTTCGCGGAAAAGAAAAAAGAACGAATCTCCCTTGGCGAGAGAAATCCGTCCTAGACGAGAACGTTGCGCCTCCGTAATTCCTTTTTGGGGATTGATTACGTTTCAACATTCGATCAGACCTTTAGCTAGCTCTGACTATCCGCCAGATTTTTGAGTCTGATTTTTTCGTCCCTTTGACGACTCTTTGAGTCGTTTCGTCCCTCTAGGACTCATCAGAAAGGTTTTTACAATCTTCGATCATTCATGAGTTTTGTCAGTGAGAAGTTTTTACTTTCTAATACGACTTGCAATAGCGGAAATAATTTCGCCAATTTCATCGCTAAACATAAATGCAAGAATAATAACAACAAGCGAAATCGCTCCAAGATATTCCATAATTTACCCCTCGGCTTTATTGTTCATTTGGTCGCATTTTTCTTGAGCAACATCTCGACTATAAAAAGGACCAATATTCTTTGGCATACTTGAAGTATTATTTGGATTCAACTTGGCAACAATCCAATAGCGGATTGGTCCCAAGTTACGATATTCTTCAATTACATCAAAAATCCATCTCATTTCTTATTTCTCGGTAATTTGCAATTTCCGCCAGAATGATTATTTTTACATACTTCGCAATATGAAACAGTGTTGTAATTTTTCCAATCTACGAACTGTCCTTTATTTTCGTCTGATTCTTTACTCTTTCTACGTGCCTCTTTGGACAATTCGATCTTCGGGGGGTACTGATACTGCCTATAGACTCTAGAACGCGGAGGAGGAGCAATACGGCGAGCAGGACGGCCTCCAAACTCTACGATAGGAACATATTGCTTTGGAAGATATTTATTTGGTATATATTGAGAATAACCAAATAAAGATAATACATAAAATGTAATTGTAAAAATATTCATATTACAGTAATGATCCCGGTGAGAATTGAACTCTACATTTCATCCTTGAAAGGGATGCGTACTACCTTTATACGACGGGACCAAAAAAGGGAGTTATCCTAATCCAATTAGACGATGGGGCCTATGTTTTTATTATCGTCAAAAAACTATTTCAGTGACTTGTAACATCTACACCAATTTGGGAAGCAGCATCCTTGGCAAGATCAATATGAGAATTATACTTCATTGCCCATCGGTTATAATCAATATCAGGCTTTCGATCAGAAATCTCAATCGTACCAGCATCCTTATCAAAACGGACATTCAACTTCATCATACGACCAAACACATAATCTCCATGCGCTTCATTATCCTTCTTGATATTAGAAAAAGCAGAATCGCCGGGATAATCTCCGCGAGTCATTACGTTATTCCAGACATCATCTTCGCTCGCATTACTTTGGGCCTGCAAAAAACCTAGACCAGAAGTAGTGCCGCAGGCATTATACGCAAGATAAAACATTCGACGAACAAGATCAATAACCTTGGTTTTATCAGAAACTTGCAAAATCATTGTATCGCCTTTCGTTTATATATTAATTATTATTGTTATCAACAATAACTTCGTCAAGCAATTCCATATCATCGCCGCACTCAGGACAAACAAGAGTACCAACGTCAACAATATCAACAAGAGGCTGTTCGTGAATTTCCTGTCTTGAACAACACTCGCAAGATTCATTGACGCATACATACTGAAGGAGGATGCTGCTGGTTTTGACTTTCTTTTTCATATTCGTTTTTTGCTTTCTTTTTTTGTCAGTGATTTCTTCTTCACCCATTTTGATAAACCAAGCAATAATAATAGCGAAGATTTCTCTCCGCTATTATCTATATTACATATTACCAACAATCTCGCGCGTCGGAACATCCTTCATCTCAATAGCTACCGTAGGCTCAATATCAACATTGTCAATCTTCGTAACATCCAAAGCAACGCTCAACTTACCCTTGCAAGTAACCTTCGTTGCGTCCTTGATTTGCTGAATAGCAGCATCAGCATAATCCTTGATCTTATTGAATTGCTTGTCCAATTCCTCGCTATTACCAACAGAAGCCTCTCGAACAAGATCAGCGATACTCTGCGCGGTCGTCATATTCAACTTGCTCAGAGCAAGAGCAAGAATCGCCTGCATATTTGCGGAGGCAGGACAATTACGCTCGTAACCCTTGCCCTGACGCATCGTGCCCCGAACCCGAACCGTAAAATCGACATGATGAACAGAATTGTCGCCAAGATCGGGAGTCTTTGACTCGCCAGCCTTCGAGAGAGCAACCTTTTCGATGAGACTCAGTTCCATTGTTTTCCCCTTTGTTTGATTTCTGACAACAGTTTTCTGTTGCTCAAAAAAACAGTCAGTGATAAATGAGGAGTTCAGAAAATGGGTGCGAAAAATAAAATACGCCCAAAAGCGGGCGTTGTCCTACATTAGATTTCCTGGACATCCCATTCCATAGGATCAACAAAGTCGTCGGTATCATTCATTGCGATCTTGTTATCCCTATACATCTGAAGAGCAATGGACTCTGCCTCAACAACCGCGTCATCCTCATTATCCGATTCAACCTCAATAGGAACAACAAAGTGAACAGCCGACAAAACTCGATACTTCTTCATATTGTATCCTTTTAT
>CAZKPY010000004.1:0-3598 GCA_964554815.1 uncultured Candidatus Saccharibacteria bacterium
CGATTCTCGCAGATGAGAAAATCTGCGTGTATCACGATTATGATGCAGACGGTATTCCCGGAGCAGTGGTCATGCATGATTTTTTCAAGAAAATCGGATACGAGAATGTGATGTTTTATGTTCCGCATCGCCATACCGAAGGCTACGGTTTGCATTTGGACGCACTTGATAAAATCAAGGCAGAAGGCGTGACGCTGATGATTACGGTAGATCTCGGAATTACTGCGCATGCAGAGGTAGTGTACGCAAATGAACTTGGAATTGATGTTATCGTGACAGATCACCACGAACCACTCGAAACGATGCCTGATGCGTATGCAATTATCAATCCGAAAATTGCAGTTGATGGCGTATTGTATCCTGACACGATGATTTGCGGATGCGCGACAGCGTTTAAACTGGTACAGGGAATGCTTGCGGTGCTCCGGCGAGAACGAGAAACATCAGTCGATCTCGAAACACTCCTGTTAAAAGTTTCTGTGCCGATTGTCGGTTGGGAAAAATGGTTACTCGACATGGTCGGTATTGCGACATTGTCTGATATGGTTCCGCTCGTGAATGAAAACAGGGTGCTTGCAAGTTATGGATTAAAAGTCTTACAGAAAACAAAACGTGCAGGGTTATGTGCGATGTTTCAAGATATGCGCATGCGTCAGGAATATCTAACAGGGGACGATATTGTGTTTTCGATCACACCACGATTAAATGCTGCGTCGCGTATGGCGCACCCGGAAATTGCATTTCAACTTCTCACTACAGCTTCGTACCAAAGCGCGATGGAGATAACAAAACAGCTTTCGAAATTAAACGATGAACGAAAACTCGAGGTTGCACGCGCGGTGAAGCAGGTCCATAAGAAACTCGCAGGACGTGATGATTTGCCGAACGTTCTGGTAGTCGGTGATCCGGAATGGAGTCCGGGAGTGCTCGGTCTCATTGCATCGAAAATCGTCGAGGAATACGATCGCAGCGCATTCGTCTGGTGCATCGAAGGCGATATGGTCAAGGGATCGTGCCGTGCACGCAATGGCGATCATGTGGTTGATTTGATGAACGAGGTTGCCGACCAATTCGTGCAATACGGCGGACACGAGGGTGCCGGTGGGTTTGCAATGAAAAAAGAAAATATACATTTTCTCGAAGATAAACTGAACGTCGCTGGTGAGAAAATCTTTACACATCATGACGGATCGGAACTCGTTCGTGAATCGGTGATCCATGATGTTGCGATTTCAGTTTCTGATATTTCGCGCGATTTGCACACGGTGCTCACGGCTCTGTCGCCATTCGGACTCGGGAACCGATCGCCAATATTTCTGCTTTCGCGGGTTACGCCGATCTCGATTTCCGCATTTGGAAAAGGTAAAGAGCATCTCGAAATGACATTTCAACATGGGAATACCACCGTGCGAGCCATTCAGTTTTTCACCAAGGCTGAGCGCTATAAACTTGATCTAGAGAATCTTGTGCCGATTGATTTGTATGGTCATGTAGAATATTCAGTGTTTATGGGAAAAGGTGAATTACGAATGAGGATTGTGGATATACAGATATAGGTCACTTAGGTGGCTTTTATTGTATTTCTTTTAATAAAGAAGTATAATATTAATATATGTTTTGGACTATTGTAGGTGCACTACTCTTTGTTTTTATTGGTTTACCAATTATTATCTATGGCGTTACTTTTATTATTAGATTAATTTCGAAGAATGGAGACAAAGTAGAAGATAAAAAACCTATTACTATGAAAAATCTACGAAACAACAAAATGGTGCGCATTGGTGTAATTGTCGTATTAATTATTATTGTCGTAATCTTGTACCTTTGGTAATTTTTATGGATTTCAAACAACTTGCAAAGGAAAAATTTAACAAGGAAAACCTAAAGCCGAATACTACAAAGAAAAAAGTATTACTTGGTGTATTGGTGTTATTATTAGCTGCTCTCGGACTCGAGGTTTCGAATAATGATTTTGATCTCGGTTCAATCACGAAAGGCAACTCTGTCGCAGATTCGAAAATACAGCGCGACGCAGATGGAAATTTATTACAAAATGAGAATGGTGATTTTATCACTCGAATCATGCGTGATATCAATGGCGATGAAGTTTCTGCAGGAACGGCTGGTGCAAAATATACAGACGAATACAATTGTGATGATTTTAAAACACAGCCACAGGCACAAAAATTCTTTACAAAGGCTGGTGGACCCAACAAAGATGTAAATGGACTCGATGGTGATAATGACGGCGAGGCATGCGAGAGTTTGCCGATGAAATAAATAAAAACCACGGCTGTGGTTTTTATTTTAAACTTTCTAGAAAAATTTTAATTGAATTTATATCAACATCATAGGTTTTGATTCCAACCATTTCAGCTGGTGATCGAAACTCGGGTAGATTATCAATCAATACGCATTCCGATGGATTTCTTTTAATTAGCTCACAGACCTTCGTATATGTTTCTGGAATCGTTTTATCGATCCATGAATACATCATTTTTGTATAAACGTCATCATAGTGTAAGTTTGGAAATGTCTTTTTTAACAGTTCGGGTACATCGAATTCATCTGTATCAGAGAGCAACACTACCGACATTGATTTTGGTAGGTTGTCATTTAGGTAAACAATAGCAGGGTTAATCATTCCTGTACCGTCAGGTTTCTTTATAAAAACCGTTCCACCAATATCGAGTAATACTGTTGTAATCATATTGTTATTATACAGAGTTTTCATTTTTCATGCTACAATCATCTCATGAAAAGTGATTCTATTATTATCTACACAGACGGTTCATCGCTCGGGAATCCGGGTGCCGGCGGGTTCGGTGTTGTGATTGTATTTCAGAATGAGAACAAGGTAATCGAACTCGGCGGCTATGAACCCAAAACCACGAATAATAAAATGGAACTCACAGCGATTCTGACTGCACTTGAATACTTGAAACAAAAAAAGGTCTCACCAGATACAAAAATTGTTATTCATACTGACTCATCATACGCAATCAATGGAATCACGAAATGGATTTTCGGCTGGCAGAAAAATAATTGGATCACCAGTACGAAATCTGCGGTATTGAACAGTGAATTATGGAAACAATTTCCACCACTGACGACTTATTTCAAGAATTTGAAATTTCAACACGTGCGTGGCCATGCGGGAATTTATGGAAATGAACGATGTGATACGATTGCAACATCATTTTCAAGTAAAACACCGATTAAACTTTTCAACGGAAAATTATCTGATTACGATCAGGAAATTCTGTCAGTGAAATTGAATTCTATTGCGAGTGAAAAAACAGCAAAAAAGAAATCAAATGAAAAAGCGTATTCTTATGTTTCACTACTCGATCATATTGTGAAAACACATTCGACATGGGACGACTGTAAAGCTCGTGTTCATGGAAAACCTGCAAAATATCAAAAAGTTTTTTCAAAGGTAGAAGAAACAGAATTGATTAATAAATGGAAAACCTTGTAAATGGGTTTTTTATTTATTACAATGTAGATTATTTTTTATGTCTCCAAAGATATTCTTTTCAATTGCAATTGGATTAATTTCTGGATTAGTAATGGGTATTTTTATTGCGCCAGATCA
>CAZKPY010000004.1:3698-19365 GCA_964554815.1 uncultured Candidatus Saccharibacteria bacterium
CGTGATAATTTTGAATCGGATACTGGTCGTACTGTGCAATATCGTCTGATGAGCTACAGCAAGAAAGTTATCGGCGATGTGAGCTTTCCGCAGATTACAGAACGTGCACATGGAGATTATTCAGTGTGGAACTTTTTCTCGGGTATTAAACAGAAATTTGTAAAATCATTACATCAATTATTTTACAGTCCTGCATCAGGATTACTTGCTGGGATCATGATTGGCGATACATCAACATTGGATAATAATCTTCTTGAAATATTTCGAATGGTCGGACTGATTCATATTGTCGTACTTTCCGGATATAACATCACCCTCGTTGCGAATTTCTTTATTAGGGTATTTGCACCGCTGGGTTACTATCGCAGATTGGTTGCCGCAATTATTGCATTAGTATTTTTCATTGCAATCGTTGGAATTTCACAGACTGCACTGCGTGCCGGAATTATGGCGCTATGCGCATTTGCTTCACGATATTATATTCGGCCGTATATTGTGTTGCGTGGAATTGTGATTGCGCTGTTGATTATGGGGTTAATTTCACCATATGCATTATTGTTCGACTTATCACTACAGCTTTCGTTTCTCGCGACGATTGGAATCGTCTATATGTTTCCCATTATGCAGGAAAAGTTTCCACGAATATCTGATAACTTTTTCGGAGAGATCTTAATACAGACAATCGCAGTGAATATTCTAACACTCCCGATTATTGTTTATCAGATGGGATATTTTTCATTGATTTCATTTCCGATCAATGTTGCAGTGCTTGGAATTATTTCACTGCTGACCGTCTCTGGTTTCGCTGCAGTGTTTATTGGTATGATATTTTTTCCACTGGGTCAGATTATTGCGCTGCCTATTCAATTTATTACTGACAGTATTATTTATATTTCGGATTGGGCAGCGAAACATGATCCGTTTCAGTTTCATTTTCAAGTATTCTCTGTATATTGGATGATTGTTATTTATATAGTTATTTTTCTATGGATTTTGCGTCATATATCGATTCGAAAAGTGGAAAACATTGAATAATTTATTGTATTTTACTTGTCTCATATGCTACAATATACCAATGACTCGTTCTACTTTAAAGAAATTCTATTTCATCTTATTTGCTGTAGTTCTTTTCAGTACCCTCTACCTCTCTACAACCTATGCAACCCTAGCACCTCTAACACCACCACCATCAGGAGGATATGATGCAGGATCTAACAGTATATTAGACCCTGGTTGTATTCCTGGTGCTACTGATTGTTTTGTGAAAGAATTTGAAGGTTGGAAACTAACAGGTAATGCAGGAACAACTGCTGGTACTAACTTCATTGGTACTACTGATGCAGTGGATTTAGTATTCAAAACTGATAGTACAGAAGTCATGCATATGTTGGCAAATGGAAATGTTGGTATTGGAACAGATGCTCCAGGTTTTAAGTTACAAACTGATACACCAGTCGTTTCTGATCCAGTATCATCAGATTCTGCTCCAGAACCAGTTACGACAACAGAATAAATTAAAAAACCTCGAAAAACGAGGTTTTTTAATTTGGATTTTCTTGTGATATAATAGAAGCAAGAGATAGTATCTCTCTAATTAACTATTTTATTTATGATTATTTTATGGATTATTATCGGAATTATCGCACTGGTCGTGATTTGGATTATTGCGAGTTACAACCGATTTGTTACGTTTAAAAACCGAGCAGAGGAAGCTTGGGCAGATATCGAGGTACAATTGAAACGTCGATATGATTTAATTCCGAATCTCGTGAACACAGTAAAAGGATACGCAACCCACGAATCAGGAACATTAGACGCAGTTATCAAGGCTCGTAACACTGCAATGCAGTCTATGGCTGGAGCTAATCCAGAACATGCAGCAGCAGAAAACCAATTATCAGGCGCATTGAAATCAATCTTTGCATTGTCTGAAAATTACCCTGATCTCAAGGCGAATACTAATTTCCTTGAATTACAACGAGAACTAGCTGACACAGAAAATAAAATTCAGTCAGCTCGACGGTTTTATAACGGAAACGTGCGCGATTTCACTACAGCACTTCAGGTATTCCCAGGAAATATTATCAGTAAATTATTCCACTTTGTTGCGCCGACTTATTTTGATATCCCTGATGACGGAGTCGAGAGTAAACCAGTTGAGGTGAAATTTTAATCATTAACATCTATTTATATGAAACATCATCACTCAGATAATTCAAAATTAATCATTGGTATTTTGGTTCTCATTATTATTTTACTACTCGTTGGTATTGTAGGATTACTTTCAAAAAATGCACGAATGGATCATCATTACCGACGTGCAATGAAAGTTCAGCATGATCGAAACCTCATAGAAAAAGTTCAGCCAGTTTCTACTGAGTTGAAGGTAAATTAGTTTATCTGTAACCATTAAACCTGTATGGAAATTAAAGATAAAAAATTGCATCGCATCGCGCAGACCGTGATCATCTATCGTGATGATGGGAAATATCTCATCACGCGGCGGTCATTGAACGAGAAAGCATTCCCAGGAATGTGGACAGTACCAGGTGGAAATCTGGAAACTGATGATTATGTGAATACCCCGCCTACAACGGTTGCAGGTCAGTGGTATAACGCTCTGGAAAATGGAATTCGTCGTGAAATTCGTGAAGAGGTTGGTATTGAAATTGGTCCGACTACATACTTGCTCGACATAACCTTTATTCGACCAGACGGAATTCCTTCACTCATATTGAGTTACTATGCACCGTATTTATCAGGTGAGGTGATTCTGGATGAAGATACAATAGATCACGCATGGGTCACACCAGAGGAGGCAAAGAGTTATGATTTGATCGATGGTATTGCGCATGAAATCGAAATGGTGCATGAAATATTAAATAAATAATTATGAAACAATTTTCTTCAAAACTAAATACTGGGTTTATAGTAATTTTGGTTATTTTAGTATTGGCATTACTTGGTATGATTGGATACAAGAATTATAAAACAACTACTATTTTAAATAATTTTGAAGATACTATCACTGATCAAGATTATGATGAGTTGGCCAAACAAGTTCAACAGCAACAAGCAGAAGGTTTAGAAAAAAATAATTCTGATGAAGTAAAATCAGAAACCTACCTTTACAAAAATCATGGAATTGAATTAGAATTACCAAAACGCGCTGTATCTTCTGAAACAAAAATCAAAGATGCTCCAATAATAATTATTGTTTTTGAGGATGAAGAATTGCATACAACCAATCCACTAAAGGTGGTTTATGCAACAGATGCTCAATGGTTCATTCAAAATGAACTTCGGCATTTTAATAATACAGGTACAGAAAAAATCGGAACTATTACGTTTAATCGATATACTACTAATACAGATCTGGGTGTGATCAATTCCTATTGGTATCAACAAGGTAATATAGGTTATCTGTTAGAAGGGGATTCGGAGATTCTTAAAACATTTAAATTCGTAGGCTGGAAATAATCATGGCAACACTTTACACACAACAAGATTCAAACGTACGAAAGACCTGGTTTCTGATGACTGGGTTTTTGGTCATAGTCATCGGCATTGGATTCTTGTTCTCGCGACTCTATGGGAATCCTAACATTTTGTACGGACTCATTGCATTTTCCGTCATTATGAATGTCGTTTCATTTTGGTATTCTGACAAAATTGCGCTGTCTACATCAGGCGCACATCCGGCTGATCCCGCACAATATGCAGAACTGCATAGGATCGTAGAAAACCTGTCGATTACTGCAGGACTACCAAAGCCTCGGGTGTATATCATTAACGACCAATCGCCGAACGCATTTGCAACAGGGCGGAACAAGGAACATGCAGCGATTGCGGTGACGACAGGACTCTTACAAGTCCTCGATCGGTCAGAACTGGAGGGTGTGATTGCCCATGAGTTATCGCACATCGGGAATCGTGATATTTTACTTTCCACAATTGTGGTGGTACTCGTCGGATTTATTGCGCTGCTCGCTGATTTTTTTATGCGCAGTATGTGGTTCGGATCTAATGATCGAGAAAATAACAATGGCGGTGGAGTTTTGATTATTATTGGAATTGTACTCTCAATTCTCTCTCCAATTATTGCAACACTGATCCAGCTGGCGATTTCACGAAAGAGAGAATATCTGGCTGATGCATCGGGAGCATTACTGACCCGTTATCCAGAAGGTCTCGCAAGTGCACTGCAAAAAATCCAAGCCTACAGCCGCCCAATGAAACATGCGAGTAATGCAACAGCGCATCTGTATATTTCAAACCCATTTGGAAAAGCTGCCGGTGTGCTACATAATCTGTTCATGACGCACCCACCGACAGAAAAGAGAATTGAAGCATTACTACAAAAATAAAATCCACGCTACTGTGTGGGTTTTTTGACAGATAAATATTTTTAGAGTAATCTTGAAAAAAGAAACTACCATGAATATACTACTTGTTACTCACATTTTTAGAAATGTGTTACCTGAAACCGGCCTTCGAAGGCTGCAATACTATACAGCGACACCTGAATCCTTGGAAAAAGGTGAACATTATTGGGGTTCTGGCATATCTCATATTTATCAAAAAGAATGGATTGAGAAACAGCCTGCCATTGTTACATTAGCTGAACCTGTTGAAATAACCACAAAAGATGAGTTATGGGTTAGCAGTACAGGGCAATTAGTAAAAGCGGGATTTATTAACGCAGAAAATCCTGAAATTATTTTGGAAAATTTATTCCAAAAAAGCGCATAATGCGCATTTTTTATTAACCGAACTCTCCATTATATCCTCCGCATTCAGACCGCAACCAGTAACAAGGAAGAACAGAGGATTCAAGTATTGGGAATATAAAGTTCATTATGCTTATAAATATAACTGCTATAATTATATAGAAAAAACTTTTTATTTTATTAGTAATTGAATAAACCCAAGATTTTCTAATGAATATAATAGAGCCTATCAAAAAGGAAAGTTCGACTCCGATTATGATTATAACACTTAAAATTTCTTCAGAAAAACTTGAATGATAAAAATAACCAATAATTTTTTTAGAAATTGAAAGTATAGAAAAAATTAGTAACACTACCGGAATAATAGAGAGTATTCGTAACACTACCGAAATAATTTTGGTTTTTAATGTTTGATTTTCCATAAATAGTAATTATATTTACCACAACTCCTTTACTTGAAAATCAGCAGGTGCGTTTTTTAAAAATTCTTCAAGTTTCTCCCTTGATAATAATCCTGCCTGCGCGCCGACATATTGCACGACTGACATGGAATTAGTCACACCATACGATACTGATGTTGGTAAATCCTTGCCCAACAACATCGCAGCGACAGCTGTAGATGAACATGCGTCACCTGCACCAGTTCGTTCAACAGGTGGTTTCGGATCTGGATACATAGGAATAAACCATCCGTGTTCAGAGTTTGAAATCGTTGCACCATTTGGACCATCAGTAATACAAACAATTTCTGGACCCAGTTCTCGTAATTTTGCATGGAGTTCTGGATAATCTGCGGTTGGTAATTGGAGAATTCTACGCGCCTCGTCTTTATTACAAAACATAGCATTTGATCGTGCGTAAACTCGTTTTAACACATCGTTCACTGGTTGTAACTGAAATATTCCTCCTGGCTGGAATGCGAGCTTGATATTTGGATTTTGATCGAGCCAATCGATGACTTGGTTGTGATAATCTTCGGTATGATCAGCGATCGATGTTAGATACACCCATCCGATCTCGTACTGCGATAATCTTTCAATATCTAATACATACTTATAATGTTCATGCTTAATTAAAATTGTTCGTTCTGCGCCATAGCGTAATACATAGTGGTAATTCGTCGGTACGCTATCTTGGGTAGTGATGAAATCGGTCATCACTGATTCGGATTTGAAATGTTCGTGGATTTTTGCGCCCTCTTCGTCGTTTCCAACGATTGCAATCAGCGCTGATGTCAGCCCAAGTCGTCCCGCAGCAACAGCAGCGTTGGCTGCATTTCCAACACCACGCAATACATCTACTGATTTATATGGAATTTTCGCACCAAACGGCATGCTGATCGTACAATCGTCATTATTAATATTACAGTGTACGTTTGCATCGATTAATTCTATGAATGCATCAGTCACTGTGTCTCCAACAGCTAAAAAATCTATTTTTTGTTTCATATTCCATAGTATACCAAAAATTGCTATACTGTACCATATGAACCCATTACAACAATTATTGAACGATAAAACGACTAATATCTTTTTAGACAGTGGAGATCCTGCAGAGACAGCACAGACACTTGAATTACTTGGTCATTTAGATGGACAGACTACCAATCCCAGTCTCATTGCAAAGAGTCCATCGGTTCAAGAATTTTTGAAAACGCAAAAATTTACTCGTGCAGAATTATTTGAGAAATACCATCAGATTGCACTGCAAATTCGTCAGGTTATTCCAGCAGGAAAAATCTCTGCCGAGGTGTATGCCGATGCGAACAGTGCCGTGAATGAACTACTGGAACAGGCGTATCAGATCGCACAATGGTTCCCAGGAATTTTCGTAAAATTACCAATCACAACAGCAGGATTAGCTGCCGCAGAACAACTGGTTGCAGATGGAATTTCAGTGAACATGACATTGTGTTTTTCACAGGACCAGGCAGCAGCAGTGCATGTAGCAACAAAAAATGCACAAGGGAATGCAAAGGTATATGTATCGCCATTCATTGGACGATTGGATGATATTGATCAGAATGGTGCGGACTTGATCAAGAATATTCAGAATATGTATAACCAGTGGAACAGCCATGTTGGAGTACTAGGGGCAAGTATCCGCAGTGTTGAACATATCAATGTTTGTATGGAGCAGGAAATTTCTGCAATTACGATTCCATTCAAATTGATCAAGGAAATCCATGATGGTACTGTTTCTACGGCAGAGCAAAAAATATTTTCACCGATTGAATACAAAACGTTAGAAGAAACCGCATGGAATCAATATTCTATCGAACATGAATTAACAACAAAAGGTCTCGAGAAATTTGCAGCTGATTGGAATGCGTTGTGTGAATAAAAATATGAATACTCATAAATTAGCGATTACTATAGGTGGAATACTCGGTCTCATACTCATTATAGGTGGAATCTTTGCAATCAATCATAATCAACAGATATCAAAAAAACAAAAAACACAATCAGTAGAATTACCGCCACCGCCAGAATATCTCGAACAAAAAGTAGAACCTGTTGGTGAGATGCGACCGATTTCTGAATGGGAAAAATTATCTGATCAAGAAATTGCAACTATAGCAGGTAAAGAGTTAACAGAATTTTGTTATACAGAAATGCCACTTGGTTTTTCTGAAGAGATAGATCTCATAGGAGATAATAAACAAGAAGCATTGTTTGGTTGTGGTGCTGGTAATGGAACTGCATATGCATTATTTATTAATGATGGAAATAAAACGTCAATAGCACAAGTTAAACCAAAAGATGGTGTTGTTATGCCAGTCACTTTCTTTAGCAAAGCAACTGCATATGAGGTAGGTTTTAAATTATTACCAAAAGAACATGCATATTATGATTATTCAAAATTTTATAATGACGATACAAAACAATACGATTGTTCGGCGCGTGCATATCAATGGAATTCAGAGACAAAACAATTTGAATGGAATGAAAGTCTTTCAGAAAAATATACTGATCAATTTGTAAAAGATCGATGTCAATTGTAGATATAAAAACACACTATGCGTGTGTTTTTGCGTTTGTGAATGCTTGGTACAATTTGAAATAATTTTCACCAATCTGTTTTATGGCGTCTTCGTTCGTCATTTCACCTGATAGATATTTTTTAATTGCGTCGAGAAACACTGTGCGTCCAACGGCGAATCCAATAACAGAATTGTTTTGTGCACCAATCGTTAGCCATTGCGAAACTTTTTCCAATGTTTCATTACGGCCCAATACGACAATGCGTGCGTCGGTATCATGTGATGCAATTGCATCAGCAGATTTCGTATAAAATTCTGAACTATCAGATCCTTCGATTTTCCAAACCGTCGGAGCAATTTCTGCACTATAAATTTCATGAATCATTTGTACGGTTAGGTCTGGTCGCATAGTATGATCAAAATCGGAAATTTCTTTTTGAGATTCTGTTGGTTGCACCAGCGGTTCGATCATAAACGGAATACTGTGTTCATGTGCAAAATCTGATACGATTTTTAAATTCGTAAGTGTTGCATCCAAATCTGTGCGATTTGCAGTTGGGTTGTACCGAACTAATGTTTTGATCCACTGTGGCTTACTTGCCAATATTCGTTCCTGCCAGTCGTCGTGCTGGAATACTAGTGTTGGTTGTCCAGATTTCTCTAAAGTGTAAATCAACGCATGACCGTTTTTCCGGGCATTTTCGATGACATTTTTCCCATAAATATCGTCGGTCAGTATGGCTGTATCTGCAGCTGGAATTCCAAGGGAAAGTCCGTATTGGTAGCCCTGATAGGTAATATCACGAGTTTTAATCATTGAAATAGTCTGTTCGTCGGTCAGTGGGGCTGTCCAGCCGAACTCCTTCCAGAGGCCGGTTTGGTGATCAAAAGGCAATACAAATAGGTTTTTTGGTGCTTTCATATAGTAGGTAGTATACCATATTCAGATAGAGACTAACTTGACAAAATGGCTATATATGATATACTATATGGGAATATATTGGAATTATTTTATAAACAATTTAAATTTAAATAAGTGAAAAAAGTATTAGCATTCATAGTGATTATCGTATCGATGCTCACTACGGTATTGGCTCAGGATCCAGTACCTAACAAGGATTATACAAAATCTTTGCATAACATTATTTTGACCGTAGGTAATGTTAAAAAAACACAGTATTTCGTGAGCTCTGAAGTTCATATTACTGAAAACGGTAAAAAATTCACCATTAAATATTATCGCCACGGCGATTTTGATCAGGTGGATACCAGAATATTAATTGGTACCGGACAGAAAGGAGTTATTTCTAAAATTGATTCCACAGATAAATTTTTTGTAGTTATCTACGTAAAGTTTAAAAAGACCGACAAAAAATGTGAAAAGGAAACTATTGAGGTACCGTTTGTGTATCAGCCTGAAGAAGATATTTATACTATAAAACCAAATTTTAAAATTGGTAATAATAAGTATGAAGTTGAAGGGTTAGCCACACTTCAGGTGAGTTCTAAATTAGTAGAGGCATTAAAGGCGGTTGGAGACATAAAGATAAAGAATAAGGAGGCTCCAAGAAAGTAAAAAATACACCTCTAATCAGGTGGGCTCATGAGAAATCATGAGCTTTTTTAATACAAAAACTTTGCTATACTACCTACATATGAACCAAAGTTTTAGCTCAGAAATTATTAATAGTTTGAAAAAGGTATTTTCAGGAGATATTGAAAATACTGTAGAAACTCTTGAAAAGTACTCTCGGGATGCCAGTATGTTCGTCGTGCAGCCAGAATTAGTCGTGTTTCCAAAAAATTCAAAAGACATCCAGAATCTGGTGAAATGGGCGAATGAGCAAACATTTCCAATATCACTGACAGTACGATCTGCGGGAACCTGTATGTCAGGTGGAGCGATCAATAATTCAGTAATTGTGGATGTAACGCGATACATGAATACTATCATCAAGGTAACACCAGAATTCGCAAGTGTAGAACCAGGATGTTTTTATCGAGATTTTGAAATAGAAACATTAAAACAAAATGTATTGTTTCCTTCATACACTGCATCGCGCGACCTATGTGCACTGGGTGGAATGTTTGGTAATAACTGCGCAGGAGAAAAAACATTACGATACGGAAAATTTAATGAATACATTATTTCATCAAAGGTAATTTTCACCGACGGAAAGGAATATTCTGTAGAACCATTAAATCGTCCACAGCTCGAGGAAAAAATGAAACAAGAAACATTCGAAGGATCAGTGTATCGTGGTGTGTGGAATGTGATTCAAGAGAATGGCGCAGATATTATTAATGAAAAACCTACTATTTCGAAGAATTCTGCAGGATATGCAATATGGAATGTGTGGAATGCAAAAACCCAGATGTTTGATTTGAACCAACTACTCGTCGGCTCTCAGGGAACATTAGGTATTGTGACTGAAATGAAAATCAGGCTGGTACCTGTCGAGCCAGTGACCGCCATGATGGCGACGTTTCTACCAGAAATTTCAAAACTCGGTGATTTGGTAAATTTATGTAAATCGGTTTCACCGACATCGATCGAATCGTTTGATGACTACAGTTTAAAATTTGCGTTTAAATTCTTCTTTGATTTTGTAAAACAACTTGGACTATTCGGAGCTCTACGGTTAGGTCTACGATTTATTCCAGAGGGATTCATTACATTGAAATTAGGCATTCCGAAATTGATTTTAATGACCGAGGTAACAGGAAATAATCAAGATGAACTACTTGAAAAGTTGCATGTATTAAAGAAACAAGTTTCTGAAAAGTTTGGTTACACGTCACGGGTCATGCATCATAATGAAGCAGAAAAATACTGGAAAATCAGACGCGAGAGCTTTAATCTGTTACGCAAACATGTAAAAGGTTTACATACGGCACCGTTCATCGATGATATTGTAGTTCCTGTGGAGTCTCTACCCGAATTTCTGCCGAAAATCACCGCAATATTAGATCGAGAAAAATTCGTCTATACGGTCGCGGGTCATGCAGGGAATGGAAATTTTCATATTATTCCACTGCTCGATTTTAAAAAATCAGAAATTACTGAACAGGTATTGCGACTATCTGACGAGGTGTATGATCTGGTTACATCGTATCACGGATCAATTACCGGAGAACATAATGACGGGATTGTACGGACGCCGTATCTGGGGAAACAATTCTCACCGAAAATCCTTGGAATATTTTCAAGCATTAAAAAAGTATTTGATGAGAAAAACATACTTAATCCGAATAAAAAGGTAGGTGGAACGATTGAACAGATAAAACAATATATTGTGAAAGAGTAAAAGCACTAATATTAGTGCTTTTATCTTGTATTTCTCTTGATTTATATGATATAATTACCTCATGACTCGAAATTCTTTTCGAAAACTTTCATTACTATTAATTGCGATAGTTCTTTCATCGACCCTCTATCTCTCTACAACCTATGCAACACTTGCTCCAGGAACGCCACCACCGTTTGGTGGTTACGACAGTGGAACCAATAGCATTCTCGATCCTGGATGCATTCCTACCGATACGGATTGTTTTGTGAAAACAGGGTTACGCATCGGTGAAAAGGTTATTGACGGTACAGCAACACAAATATTATACACAGATAATTCCGGAAATTTATTTTCTGATAGTAATTTTACGCGTGATTCAGTAACTCAGGCGACGACGATTGGTACACCGATTGCTGCTGCATATGGTGAACCTAATAGTCAATTTTTTATTGTTGCTGATACAACAGGTAATACTGGAAATACAATTACAATTACTTTTGATGGTGTTGTTGATGTTAATACAGCAGTTACGAATTGGAACAGTGCAAACCCATCAAATACTGCACATGTTGTTAGTGGTGGAACATATGTTCCATCTGCTGGAAGTATAACATTGGCGGGCGGAGGATTATCGCAACTTACCTCAGGTTCATTATTTGGTGGGGCAATACAAGGATCTGGAATGCAAACTCAGGATACGACTAATAATATTGTCTCTGCGATTGCTACAGGTAATTTAGCCGGATTTGGTACTGGAAGCCATGGAAATATATTAGTAACTCAAGATCAGAACAATGGATATATTTCAGCATTATTACAAGGAACACAATCACAAAACTTTATTGTAGGTGATCTTAATACGTTCAGTTATTTTTCTCAGATTAGACAAGATTCAACAACACTTGCATTGAATTTTACAGATACATCTAATACTAGTTCATTAATTTTTGATACAAATGGATTGAATTATAGTACTCAAGGAATAACCTATTATTTACCGAATGGAAATCTCCCAAATATTGGTGATGTTATGACGGTTATATCAACATCTGGCGGTGATACCGCGTATCTTGGTTTTTCTCCAGCGGGTGGTGGTTCAGGATGGGCTCTTGATGGAAATTCAGGGACAACTGCTGGAACTAATTTTCTTGGAACAACAGATCCAGAAGATTTTGTGATAAAAGTAAACAATATTGAAATGGGTAGATTTTATGAAAATACAGGATCATCCGTTGGAAGTGTCGCATTAGGTGGTGGTACTGCGCTGTCACAGTACATGTTTGTATTTGGTGCAAATGCAGGGACAAATGCAACAAGTGCAGACGGTTCAAATTTCATAGGTACATTCGCAGGTGCCGGAGCTACAAATGCATCAGTTTCAAACTTCTTTGGAGCAAGTGCAGGTGCTGGAGCTATAAACGCTTTAAATTCAAATTTCTTTGGAGGTGCGGCAGGAGACAGTTCTGTTGATGCACACGATTCAAACTTCTTTGGATATCAGGCAGGTAATAATGCTCCATTTGCAGATAATTCGAACTTTTTTGGTAATGCTGCTGGATTATCTGCCACAAACGCTACTACTTCAAACTTTTTAGGTCTTAGTGCAGGATATTTTGCAGTAAATGCAATTGGGTCAAACTTCATAGGTGCACAAGCAGGGTATCAAGCCACTAATGCGAATAGTTCCAATTTTATTGGAACAAATGCTGGATATCAGGCAACCGATGCTATAGGGTCTAACTTTGTTGGCGCGCAGGCAGGTTACTTTGCTATCGATGCACACGACTCAAACTTCTTTGGTACAGATGCAGGTAATGGTGCCCCAAACGCATATTCTGCAAATTTCATTGGATATAATGCAGGAAAAAATGCGAGTAGCGCACATAATTCTAACTTCATAGGTACATTTGCAGGTAATGGTGCAGCTGCTTCACATAATGCAAACTTTATTGGTTCAGGTGCAGGTGATACAGCAACTAATGCTGATTATTCAAACTTTATTGGTGTAGCTGCTGGTTCATTGGCAACCTATGCGCAAGATTCAACATTTATTGGACAATATGCAGGAGCTCAGGCAACTAATGCGTCTGGTTCGCTTTTCTTGGGTTCATTCGCAGGTCATCTATCTCCTGGTGCTGCTCATAGTATATTTATTGGATTTGGAGCCGGTGACGGTGATAGTGTTGATAACACGACAGATCCTGACGACTATTCTATTCTGATTGGTAATGATACGGACACTGGTGGAAATGAAAACAGTATTGCTCTTGGTTCATTTGCAACCAACACTGCATCAAATCAATTCATGATCGGTTCTACTACTCGTCCTATTACTTCGATGGTATTGGTCGGTAACTATTCAGGAGGCAGTTGTACGTTCGCAGTAGGTGGAATGTCCTGTTCATCTGATGAACGATTGAAAACTAACATTATTGATTTATCAAACACTACACTACAAACGCTACAAAATGTTCGAACGGTAACATATAACTGGAACAGTGATTCAAATGGGCCTGAACAAATTGGATTCATTGCTCAGAATTTGCAACAGTCTTTCCCTCAATTAGTTTCTGTGGGAGAAGGTGGCTATTTGCAAGTAAATTACGCAGGTATGACTCCAATATTGGTCGAAGCAATTCGGGAATTGAACCTCAAAGTAACTGATTTCTCTGCTGACAACACTGATCCAACTGGTCTCGTAAATATTATTCGAGGTTGGCTCGCTGATGCTGCAAACGGTATTACAAAAATATTTGCAGGCGAGGTTGAAACGAAAAATCTCTGTGTTGCAGATGATTCTGGAAATAAAACATGTATTACGAAATCTCAACTGGATTCATTATTACTGAATACTCCAGGGGTTGTGGTGAATTCGCCGACAACGACTCCAGATCCGACACCTGCGGTAGATCCAAGTGATAATTCTGATGATTCAAATTCTGATATACCTGTTGATACTCCACCAAGTGCTCCAGATCCAGTTACATCTGATCCAGCGCCGAGTGTTCCAATAGAATAAACAAATTATAAATTAAAACACCAGGACTTGGTGTTTTAATTTATAATTTGTTCTCGCTCACCTTCAGGAATAATTTTTGTAATTTTTGGTGTATTATTTATCATTTTCATTTCGGTAATTTTAATTCTCTTACCATTTTCATCGAAATAATAAATTCCTGGCCACGGCTGGTATGCTCGCCATTTCCGATAGAGCTCGTTTGGATTATCATCACGCATGACATGACCATCTTCTTTTTTCATTTTCCCACAATGAGTCACCAATGTTTCATCTTGGGCTATTTTATTCGCAAGATTACTCTCTAGGTCGTCTAGAGTTTTTACGAGCAGGTCAGAACCAATTATCGATAGTCGGGCACGTAATTCCGGTGTAGTGTCATGTGGATCGACTAATGTTTCTGATTTTGTCATAACATCACCCGCATCGAGTTTGTGAACCATTGATTGAATAGTTACTCCAGTAATTGTATCAGAGTGGAGAATTACTGATTCAACCGGTGTTGCGCCGCGCCACCGTGGTAGCAGAGAATAATGGATGTTCAACGTTCCGTATTCTGGTAGTGAAATTAATTTCTCGGGCAGGATTTTTCCGTAGGCAACTACAATAGATAGTTCTGGTTGTAATGATTTAATTTTTTCAATCACCTCTGGTGTAATTTTTTCTGGTTGAATCGTTTCAATGTTATGTGCGTCTGCCCAAATTTTTACATCAGACTGTATTATTTTCATTCCGCGTCCAGACGCACGATCTGGTCCTGTGACAATTAACATCGGCACATACCCTGCATCAAAAAGTGCCTGCAGTGTTTCAGCTGCAACATCAGGTGTACCCATAAAAATAAATTTGAGTGGTTTCATATTAAATATGTTTCATGCGATGTGCACGCATATGAGTCAATTCGATTTCATAACTCTCGATTTCTTCAGGAGTCATCTTTCGAACATCATCAGCATGATCGATAAACAATACTCCATTTAAATGATCGATTTCGTGCTGGAAAATTTGTGCTAATAATCCCGAACCTGACATAGTGAATTCGTTCCCATGCTCATCATAGGCTTTTACGGTAGCTTTATCATATCGTTTTGTAACACCATATACGAATCTGACAGACAGACAGCCTTCGCCTTTCATAGGTTTCATAGTTTTACCGGTTTTTATAATTTCTGGATTGATGAAAACTCGATCAGGTGATACATGTTCGCCATGATAATTATTCAACTGGTCGATCGTCATTCCAGCGATCATAAAAATTCGCAATGGCGCCCCAACCTGAGGTGCTGCAATTGCAACTCCATCGCCTGATTCGCGTAATGCTTGGCTCATGTCAGCAATGATTTTTTGTATTTCTGTGGTTGTAATTTTCTCAACAGGAATATCCTGACAGGTAGTACGCAGGATTTTTTCTGGCTCTTGAAAGATCTTGATTTGACCGTTTTTCATAGATATAGTACGAGTATACTGATTTTACAGAATATATCCAGATTTCTCTTGTATACTCAATATGATATAATTATTCACATATGGAACCATCTGAAACACAAAATTTACAAGAAATACAAGCTCAAATAGAGGCTATTTATAGTGAGACCATGCAAAAGCTTGGTGAAATCGAAACTCATAAAAAAGAAATCATTCAAAGTTA
>CAZKPY010000005.1:0-15520 GCA_964554815.1 uncultured Candidatus Saccharibacteria bacterium
TGTAGAGGGCCGTTCAATGAAACAAAACGTTGGTATCGTAGAACAGCTCCGACTGACAGAACTGGATCATGTTATCCCTGTCGAAGACATGCATAAATACCCACCTGATAAAATTGTTATTCTGGCAACAGGATCACAAGGAGAACAGTATGCATTGCTCGACCGAGTTGCAAATGGAATTCACAAGTTTATCAAGTTGAGTCAGCACGATACTATCATTTTCTCATCATCGATGATTCCAGGAAATGAACGCGCGATTGAAAACTTGAAAGACCGATTATATCGACTTGATCCAAATATTATCACCTATACCGATACGCAAGTTCACTCTTCAGGACACGGACGACGATCAGAACTCCAGTGGATCCACAGCCAGATCGATTACAAATATTTCATGCCAATTCACGGTAGTCACTACCGATTGAAAATGCACCGAGATATGATCGTAAAAGAAATGGGGTTCCCAAAAGAGAATATTGTCGTTCCTGAAAACGGAGCAATTATCGAAATCCGCGAAGGTGGCGCAAAGATTGTAAAATTGGAGGCACGAGCATCACATAATCTGACTATTATTGATGGTAATTATGTAGGACCTGCTCATCAGGTGGTATTACGAGACCGAAAGACACTATCTGAGGAAGGAATCTTCACTATTATTGTAACGCTCGACCAGCGAACACATGCACTGAAAAAATCACCAGATATCAATTCACGAGGATTTATCTATCTGCGTGATAATCAAGACCTATTACACAAAGTACGAGGATTGGCAAAGAAAATCGTAGAAGCTCAAATCGAACAAGATAAACACCTGGACATCAGTAATTTAAAAGATGTATTAGGTGACAAAGTTCAAAAGTTCCTCTTCCAGAAAACTGGAAAGAAACCAATTGTTACTGCGGTTATCATTGCTCTGTAAATATTAAAAAACAACACGAATCGTGTTGTTTTTTAATATTTATAATTTAAGAATTAAATAGTATCTCGCTAGAAACACAAGAAATATGTTATACTACACTATCTATGACACGACATATTTCACTGCGCACATTGTATAGTATCGGATTTATATTCTCTCTCCATACTGCGCTCATTTTATATAGTAACTCATCATTTCTGGAACAATTCATTCCTGAATCATATCTCGGACTCTTGTATTCTCTGGGTTCTGTTATTGCAATTTTTGGTGTAATTATGGTGCCGAAAATGATTAGCCGTTTCGGATCAAAGAGAACAATGCTACTGCTGATAATCACTACTGTCAGTATCTGTCTGGTAAATGCATTCGTGAATAATCCATATGTAATTGCAGCTGTATTTGTAATTTTATTCTCTGTTAATATCATGTTTTTCCTGTCGAATGATATCATCATTGATCAGGTTGCGGATCAGGATTCCATGGGTAAAACCAGAGGTACCTATCTGACTGCGCTGAATATGGGTTATGTCATCGCACCTACGATTACAGGTTTTGTTTTAGCACGAATGGGATTTTCTGCACTCTATGTAATTGCCGCAGTGATATTGGTCCCATTATTAATTTTGGTGGTCAGTAGTCAATCATATAGCCATGTGCATATTTCAAAAACTCAAATCTGGCGAGATTTAGGAAAATTGTTTAAGAGCCGAGATTTGAGAAACATCGTTATCGCAAACTTTTTATTACAATTTTTCTATGCATGGATGGTAATTTACACTCCAGTGTATTTACACGAAGTATTATTAGTTCCATGGGATACTATTGGTCATTTATTTTCTGTAATGTTATTAGCGTTTATTCTAACCCAGATACCACTGGGTAGAATTGCTGATCGTTGGATTGGTGAAAAGTATTTATTGATTGTCGGATTTATTACCATCGCTATTGCAACATCATTATTATTTTTCTTGCCACATTTTACATTACCACTATTAGCTATGGTACTATTTTTCACACGAATCGGAGCCAGCTGTGTCGAGGTAATGACCGAGAGTTATTTCTTTAAAAAAGTTCCAAAAACAGAGGCAGGAACCATGAGTATTTTTAGAAATACCTATCCGATCGCTTATATTATTGCACCTATTATTGGTTCGTTAATCATTATGGTTGCTCCTCATCGATATTTATTCCTAGTATTAAGTATTATTATGTTAATTGGAATTTTTGTGACAATACCAATACGTAATACTCAATAATATGCACATTATCCATAAACGACCATTATTACTGAAAATCATCACCATTGTAACTATGGTTATTGATCATGTTGGTGCAATTTTTTTTCCACATATCTTATGGTTGCGCCTCATCGGACGATTATGTTTTCCAATTATTGGATATTCATTAGCGACAGGATTCAACAGAACCAGTAATAAGTTCAATTATGCATTACGGCTCGGAGTATTCGCAATATTATCACAGTATATTTATTTACTCGCTTTTCGAGAACTACCATTTTCCTATAATATATTCGTAACATTATTAATTTCATTCTTTGTTATTTGGATTACTCAATCAGAAAAATTATCAGTTTGGTTAAAGTCTATATTAATACTGTGTTTGGGACTTTTCAGTTTCGTATTACCAATAGAATATGGAGTGTTAGGAATCATTTCAATTGTGCTAATGTATTTCTTGCAGAATAGAAAGTATTTATTAATTATTTCACAGATAGTTGTTTGGGCGCTTTATTGTTTAATACATATATTCGTTCCAAAAAGTATGGGCATGGCAGTTAGTTTACCAACTGAATTATTACAAGCATTCGCACCTGTCGGAGTAGCTATAATCTATGTTATTAACAGCGTTAACATAGACACTGAGTCATTCTCTGTATCGAAATTTACCAAGAAATTAATTCAGTACGGATTCTATATATTTTACCCTTTACATTTATTAATCTTATACCTGGTTTCACTTATAAAATAAAAACCACAATTTCGTGGTTTTTATTTTATAATTTCATTTTTCTTTTCATCAACAATTTGACCGTCTGATAGATAAATAACTCGATCACAATGCACGGTATATTCTGGTTCGTGGGTTACCATAATGATTGTTTGACCTTGGCTATGTAAATCTTTGAAAACCTGCATTACAGCCTCACTGGAAATATTATCCAAGTTTGCCGTCGGCTCATCTGCAAAAAGAATTTTTGGATTATGTGCGACTGCGCGCGCAATTGAAACACGTTGCTGTTCACCTCCTGACATTTGGCTGGGTAAATTATTTTCACGATGACCCAAATCAATTTTCGCGAGTGATGTACGTGCAATTTCCTTTGCTTCATCAGTTGTTTTTCCTTGCATCAATAATGGAACCATCACATTTTCAATTGCGGTCAATTCTGGAACTAATGCATAATCTTGAAAAATGTATCCCAAATTATCCAATCTGAATTTAGTTCGTTCATCATGCGTCAACGCTGTTGCATTTACATCGTCAATTAATATGTCACCTGCTGTTGGATGATCTAATAATCCGAGCTGGTACATAAATGTCGATTTTCCTGCACCAGATTTTCCCATGATTGCTACGAATTCACCATCTTGAATTTCGAGTGATACATCCTTTAAAACCCGTGTTTCCACAGTTCCATTCTTAAATGTTTTTACGATGTTTTGTGCCTTGATCATAATTTAAAATATTATCTTCCTAAAATACTGTCTAATGTATTTTTCTTTACAATCATACGCGCTGGTAGATATCCAGCCAATAGTGTCACGATCAGCAGTAGAAAGAATCTAATCATCGTACCGCCAACAGGTGCTGAGAGAACTCCATCAGAGAACGGGAAATCTAACGGATGAGCATTGAAAAACGGAACTAAGAGTACATAGATAATCACGATACCTAATAGTGAACCAATGATCGCATAAACGAATGATTGTAGCACGTACGAAAACTCAATCGCACCTGATGTCACACCAATTCCCTTTAAAATTCCAATATATTTTCTACGGGTTACTGCATTAATGAAAATCACAATGAATATGGTAATCGATGCAACAATAATTCCAATAAACCCAATTACATTTCCCAGTAATCCGAACGCAAGTTTAATCTGGTTGAGAAAATCTGGAATAGCTTCTGTTGCAGTCTGTATTAATCCAAATCGATCAAATCCATAATTTATTAATGTTGTTTTTAATGCATCATCACTGATTGATCCATCAGTTGCAATTGCAATTTCATCAGCATTGAGACTCGGTCGTTCCACGAACTGCAGAAAATCCTGTTTCGTAATAAATGCACGGAACGATACCTCGCCAACTTTTGATTTTACAATTCCTTTTACGATGAACTCTTTTGTTTTTCCGTTCACGGTTACTTTGACCCTATCGCCTGGATAAACCCCATCGAGCGATCCAAATCCGTCACCAAACGCACTCGAGAATCGACGCAGTAGTGTTGATCCCATTAAGATATACCCACTCTCATTTGCATCGAGATATTCACCCTCGACAACATATTTAGATAGATTAGTTAGATCATTTTCCCGATCTACATCAATACCTAACACCGCAGAACCTACTGTATCGCGCTCTAAATTAAAATCGCGCCTGGTTGTATAGTTCGCCTCGAAATTCGCACCACTACTGTATCGTTCACTATATTTTGTAACTCCTGAAATTGTTTTTACAGTCTGTAAAATATTCTGTGTGTTTTCAATATATGGATCGCCGGTTTGTTTTTTTATAATAACATTACCTGTGTATTGCTGTCGGTTTGCAATATTTCCACCATCGATGAGTCCTACTAAAATTCCTGAAATAACCACCATGTTCAGGAAGGTTAACATCATAATAAATACAATCAAAAGCGTCGTCCAAATATTGGCACGGCGCAATTGTCGTGTTCCGAGAAATGTTCCAACTTTTATTGTTGTTAGAAAGTTTTTCATATCTATTTTTTCACAATCTCTGAAACAATTTCTCCGGTATTAATTCCTGAGATAATCTCTGTCATCCCATCTGATCCACGAATTCCTGTTTTTACTTCTCGTTCGTTTGTTTTATTATCTGCGTCTACAACCTGTACAAAGAATTTTCGTGCGACCTTATCCTCGCGAATATAACTGCCTGGGATTGCGATAATACCGTTTTTCTCTCCAATTTTAATAGTGACTGTTGCTGTCATTCCTGATCGGATTCGTTCATCACGATCAGTGAACAGTACTGTTCCCTCGTACACTGGTACACCATCGACAATTGTCTCGGCTGGATTAATAGTAGTCAATGTTCCTGCAAATTGTACATCTGGGCCATATGCATCGAGATTAATCGATACAGGAATATTAGCAGACACACGTGCAACATCGATTTCTGGAATTTTTATTACAACTTTATATTGATCAGTTGCGAGCATTGAAACACCCGGAGACGTATCCTTTGAGATTCCAATGGTTGACTCACCCTCCTTGAGATCTACTGATGAAATCGTCCCCGAAAACGGAGCCGTAATTTTCCGTCGTGCAATCGCTGAATTAATTTGATTAATTGTAGCATTCGCTTGATCTACGCGAGCTTGTAATAATAATGCATTATTCCCAGCATTTCCTGTTGCAACATTACGTGATGCCACAGCAGTATCATAAGCAGCCTTTAACCCAGCGTATGTTGATGATCGATTGTTTGGTACTGGAATAACCCACTTCATATTCGCATAATTTGCATCAGGAAACTGAATATAGAGCCCTTTTGTTCCAAGAGCAATTCGATTACCTACCGTAAGAGGTGTCACACCTGATTCGAGACCTGAATAACTGACTGATGCACCTGTAGGAGCACTTGATGAATAAATTTCAAGCTTGTATTCACCATCTTCATTTCCATTATATGATCCATAAATCGTAGGGCTGGATTTCGTAGAAAACGTATCTACAGGATAAGCTTCCAAACTACCGTACAAGGCACGTTTTGCAGTTTCTACTAATGCGTCTTGTTGGTTATTAACCGTATTCATATTAGCACGTGCAATCGTTAATTCTGCTCGAGCGCTCGACAGTTGTGCGATTAAATCACCCATTTCAAGCTCAGCGAGAACTTGACCTTTTTTGACTATTTGTCCCTCGGTAACAAATACACGATTAACACGACCCGAGTCAGCAAACCCGAGACTCACTGAACTGATCGATTCTGTTCTTCCTGAAAGAACCACCTGATCGATAATATTTTGTGTTGCAACAGTATGTGGATTTACCGGTGTTCCTGATTTTGAACCGCCTGCAATTATTAAAATAATAACCACTGCAACAACAACACCTGCAATTGTCTTTTTTCGGTGATTCGCCCATGCGTTTTTTGATGTTGTTATAACTGCAGTTTTTCCCTGAGACCCTGTATTCTTTGCTCGATTTAAACCTTCTTCTGCCCATTGTCGTAGTGTTTTCATATAGTTTCATTATACATAAAACAGCGGTTTTGTGAACAAAAACCTATTACTAAATAATAGGTTTTTACTTTACTTTCTCTACCGAGTTAATTTCCACTGATTCAGTGTCGCGAATATACTTAAAATTCGCACTACCTGCAATATGTCCATCTTCATATCCCATTGTCCCTGTTTTTTCTCTTGGATCAATATGAACAGTGGTTGCATACCATGTACCGCCTACTACTGTTTTCTCTGGTACTAGATTTTTAATATTTATACGAATATATTTCTCTACAATAATTCGATCATCCAATTCGCCACATGCAACGTCAGACATCGGGAAACCTAATGTAAATTTGTTTGGGTCTTTGTACACATACACACCATCGCCACGATCAGTCATTTCACCGAACGCCACCTGTGCAGTTCCCTCGCCAAATATAATTTTCAATTGTTCGCGGTTTTGCATTCCTTCGGCCATTGAATCCCAAAATACATCAGCAGTGCGTGCCATTGCCATCTTATCTACCGGACCTACCGTTCCTGTGAATGTCCCAACCTTTGAATCTTTTTCTGCTGGTAAATTTCTAAATTCCCCTGTTACAGTATCGCCTGTAATATTTAATTTCAACCATGAAATATCATAAAACCCACGAGATGTCTGTTTTTCATAATAAAAACACAGTGGAATTGTTTGTACTGTATCTGATCCGATTGGTGGCACAATAATGTCTGTAGTAACAGTTTTATTTCTTCCCAAAATAACAATGAGTAAAATAATTACAACTGCAATAATAATAGTTATGATTGATATGATTGTTTTTTTCATACCGATAGTATACCACATACAGAAATAATCAGTTTTTATCTATTTATTACTGTAATAGTAATCTGCAATACGGTTGCGAAACATACCCACAATAAGTATGGAATGTTTGCATAGGTTACAAATTTTGCATATGGGAAAATAACAACCAGTGCCCAAACTAATGTTCCAAGGACCAATACAATATCTACTGCTGCTAAATAATTATTCTGTAATCCGAATTGCAGTGGCGTAAATAATACATTAAAAATTAAATTTAATATAAATGGTAACAATACGATAAATGGAATCTTTTTAGTAAAGAATAAATACACTACATATCCATAAGTTCCTGCAATAATTACATAAAGAATACTCCACACCGGACCGAACAACCACGATGGTGGTGCCCATGCTGGTTTTAATAATGTTTGATACCACATATATGATTTCATCATACCTATAATATAACACACTATTTAAACTCTATTCTTATTTTCACCTCTTCACCTGCAAAAATCGACTCTTTCTTTCGAATTAATTGTTTAATCGGCATAATAAAAGACTTCGTTTTACTGTGCGGAAACAATGCTGTATCCCACGAGGTTTTACCAATAGTCACTATAACTTTCACCATACCTCGTGGGAATCGTGTTCTAATTTTTTCATATCGCTCACGTGGAATATTAATAAAATGCCAAGCCATATCGCCTGGCCATTTCCAAACTCGTGCAATAAATGTGAGCGATTTCATAAATTTATATAATTAATTAAATACCTCATTTTGCAGCTGTTCGATTCCCTTTTTCGTTTCAGCAGAATATGGAATAATCTGATGGTTTCCAACTTGTTCCTGAATGTTTTTAATTTGTTTCAAATAAAGTGATGGTTTTATTTTATCAATCTTGTTCACTGCAATGATGATATTTTTATTCCGCTCTTCGAGTGCTTTTAAAATTTCCAAGTCATCTTTCGTTGGACCAACCTTTCCATCGATGACCATGACGATATGTTTTTGTTGTAGATCAGTATTAAAAATGTACGAGAAAATCAGATCGCGAAGTGCCGCTCGAGCCTCACCTGAAATTTTCGCATAACCATAACCAGGCAGATCGACGAGGTAATGCGTTTCATTGATGAGGTAGAGATTTATTTCGCGGGTATGTCCCGGAGACGAACTTGATCGTGCGAGTCCTTTTTTCTGCATGACAGCATTGATCGTGCTTGATTTTCCAACATTTGAACGCCCAATAAACGCCACCTGCGGAATGCCGTCTGAAAGTATCTCATCGTATTTCACGATTCCTTTTACGAATGTTGCTGATTTTATTTCCATTATCGGCATACTACCAGAAAGTCGGGAAAATAGCGATTAAAAATCCCATAGTCGATTTTAAGAAATCGAAAACCCTCTTTCGAGAGTTTTGATTTTTTATCCTTTTTTTGATCGAGCTCGCAATGATTCGTTTAGAATTTGCTTGCGGAGTCGAGTTGATTTCGGAGTAATTTCGAGATATTCGTCCTCGTTCATGAGTTCGAGTCCTCGTTCAATATTAATTTCAAGTGGTGGAATCAGCGTAATCGCTTCATCAGTTCCTGAAGCACGCATGTTCGTGAGCTGTTTACCTTTACATGGGTTCACGGCCATTTCATCACCCTTTGAAGTGTTACCGATTACCATTCCTTCGTAGACTTCAACGTTTGGTCCGATGTAGAGCACTCCTCGTTCCTGGAGATTTCCAAGAGAGAATGCAAGCACCTTTCCGGTTTCCATCGTTGTCATTGATCCTGCCAATCGTTTCTGGATCGTTCCAGCGTGTGGTCGGAATTCTAGGAATCGTGATGACATGATTCCTTGTCCGCGTGTATCTACCATGAACTGTCCACGATATCCAAAGATTCCTCGTGTTGGTCCCTCGAACACCATACGAACTGTTGCTTCATGAACTTTCATATCCTTCATGATGAATCCTCGCATGCCGAGTTTTTCAATCACAATTCCCTGAAAATCATTCGGACAATCAATCGTGATTTCCTCGAACGGTTCATGAGTTTGACCGTCAACTTCTTTGAAAATTACCTGAGGTTGTGATACCTGAATTTCGAATCCTTCGCGTCTCATGTTTTCCAAGAGAACAGCGATGTGCATTTCACCTCGGCCGTATACCTTGAACCCTTCAATTGCTCGGTTTGAATCCGGTGCAAAGTCCACGCGGAGCCCTACGTTCACCTCGAGCTCTTTTTCTAATCGATCACGAATCTGTCGTGTCGTTACGAATTTTCCTTCGCGTCCCGCGAACGGCGAGTTGTTTACGAGAAAATCAAGTACGATCGTCGGTTCGTCCACTGTAATCGCAGGAAGTGGTTCAGCAGTCGCGTCGGTTGCAATGGTTTCTCCGATAAAAATGTCAGCGATTCCGGCGATCATAACGATATCACCCGCGATTGCTTCGTCTACTTCTTTTTTCTGAGTTCCTTCGAATGTAAAGAGTTTGGTGATTTTTCCATTTCGAGATTCACCGTCAGGTTTTTTAATAACCACGTTCTGTCCGTTTTTCACGATACCTTCGTATACGCGACCAACTGCCATACGTCCGAGGAAGTTATCATATGCAAGGTTAAATGCCTGCATACGGAATGCCTTTGTTGTATCGTTTGCTGCTGGTGGAACTTTTTCGATAATCGTATCGAACAACGGCTCGAGGTTTACGAGTTCATCAGACATATTTCGCTTTGCAGTTCCATTTCGTCCGATTGCATATACCGTCGTGAAATCCAATTGTTCATCGTTTGCACCGAGCTCCATGAAGAGTTCAAATACTTCATCGTGTGCTCGTTCTGGATCAGCTCCTGGTTTGTCAATTTTATTCAATACCAAAATAGGCTTGAGTCCGAGTTCAAGAGATTTTTTAAGTACGAATCGTGTCTGAGGCATTGGTCCCTCCTGTGCATCTACCACGAGAAGTACTGAATCGATCGATCGAAGCACGCGCTCCACCTCTGATCCAAAGTCTGCGTGACCTGGCGTATCTACAATGTTGATTTTTGTTTTTGCACCTGAAAGTTTCGACGTGTAAAAAACCGATGTGTTTTTCGCATAGATGGTGATTCCGCGTTCTTGTTCCAGAGCGTTTGAGTCCATTGATACGCCTTCTTCACGCATACCACACTGTTCGAGCATGTTATCTGTGAGAGTTGTCTTTCCGTGGTCTACGTGCGCAATGATGGCTATGTTTCTGATTTCCATAATAAATTAAAAGCTACCTAAAATGATTTGCAAGTTTCGAGCATTCGAGTACCTGCCGGAGTCCAAAGGACGTGAGGTAGCTTGCTCTACGCAGAATGCGAAAAACTTGGAAATCATGAGAGGAAATTAAATCGAATAATACCGCGTTACTCTACACGAAAAAGGCTATTTTGTCCAGCTTTTATTACATTTTCTATGAGTTAAAATTTGACAGTGAATATAATTGTGGTAATATATTAAAAAACATAACGTTATGCAGAAAATATTATTACCAGACCCTCCTCTACTCATTAGTGTGGAAGGGTACGACAGAGAAGCAGTTAATGCCTCTATGAAAGAAAACGACTGTCGCAACATTTCAAAATTCGAGTTTATACTAATTGACTCAGCGATTTTGTACCTCAGTACTGTATTAGAACTAACAAATGATGCATTAACTTCAAAAAGAAAC
Organism: uncultured Candidatus Saccharibacteria bacterium; assembly: GCA_964554815.1. Taxonomy (GTDB): domain Bacteria; phylum Patescibacteriota; class Minisyncoccia; order Phycocordibacterales; family UBA1006; genus CALMMZ01. Next base: position 10,859 of record CAZKPY010000005.1, read on the forward strand.
CCTGAGGCAATATTACTACGACGATTAGTTGTAAAGTTGTTATTAACTGTTACTTCATTAACTGAGGAAGGAATTTGTATCTTGCTTGATATTGATAGAGGCAATTTGCATGATATTAAAAACCGTATATTACCCAATATGGAGTTTGATGTAGATTTTACAGCAAAATATTCAAGTCTCTTGAATCATGTTATTCGTGAAAAAGAATTAGTACTCGGCAATTCTGAGACCCACCACAACAGAGTATTAACTACACGAATACACGATTTAGTAACTAAAGCAAACAGTTAGTATTTTACAGCAGAATTCCTATTCTGCTGTTTTTATTACAGAAAATACGTTATACTGTATTTATATGGAACCAATCACAACAAACGTATTATTGATTATTCTCGGATCAGTATCCGGAGTGTTAATTTTATTATTAATTATCATCGGATTTCAAATTTCAAAACTGTTACGAACCTTACAAAAGGTCGCGTCATTATTCGGAGATGAAGCTGATCATATGCAAAAAATTATTCAAAAAGTTCGTACAAAAATTCATAAAATTTTAGAATAATTGATTATCCACAGAAACACAGTAATTTGTGTTTTTTGTTTTATGTTATACTGAACATCGTAATCAATGAGAATTGGTGAAATTATTAGCTAATCATTTTAAAATACGTATGAAAAAAGAATCTGGAAAATTAGGTATGAAATTAGGACTTGCGGGACTCGCAGTTGCAGGAATCGCAGGAGCATATTTCCTGTATGGTAAAGACGGTGCAAAAAATCGCAAAGCAATAAAAACATGGACATTACGAGCAAAAGCCGATGTTTTGGAAAAACTTGAAAAAGCAAAAGATGTGAGTGAAGATACGTTCCATGGAATTGTAGACGAAATCTCTACAAAGTATGGATCTAAAATGAAAAATATTTCACCAGATGATGTAACAGCGTTTGCGAAAGACTTAAAAAAACATTGGAAAGATATCAAAGGACAACTATCTCCAAAGGCGAAACCTGCAGCCAAAAAAGCTTCTAAAAAATAAAACCCGTTTCGGGTTTTATTTTTAAAATTATGTTACAATAATCCGATATGGAAGATACAGAAAAAATCGGTGGCGTTGATAATAGACCATTTCGTCCAAAGAAAATGACGTTGGACGATATTAGAAATGGTTGTATTTCGTTATATGGTAAAGATGATAACGAGACTCAGATTTGTGTCATGAACGAGGAATTACGCCAAGGAATCGATTCAATGGTAGATTTGAAAAAATCTATTACCATTTTCGGTTCTGCACGAACTCCAGAATCTGATGAATTTTATCAAAAAGCAGTCCGAATTGCAGAACGTGCAGGTCACGCAGGGTTTGCAACCGTTACTGGTGGTGGTCCAGGAATCATGCAGGCTGGAAACGAAGGAGCACATCGAGCACACGCAGAATCGGTCGGTATGACAATTAAATTACCTATGGAACAGGTAACAAATCCATTCGTAACAAATGAAGTTCCTTTCTATTTTTTCTTTACTCGAAAAACAGCGATGCGATTCGGATCAAAGGTATTTTTATTCTTTCCTGGAGGTTTCGGAACGTTGGATGAATTATGCGAGAGTCTCACATTAATTCAAACTAAAAAAATTGATAATGTACCTCTTATACTTGTTGGAACCGAGTTTTGGAAACCGTTCGATCAATTCATCCGAAATCAATTAGTAGACAGGAAATTAATCAGTGCTGACGATGTTAATTTATACACAATTACTGATGATGAAGATGAAGTAATGGAGATTATTATGCAGACACTTTCAGTGAAAACACCTAATGTATAACTGGGTGTTTTTATTTAAATACTTTTGTAAGTTTTGTAAAAATTTCACAATAAATCACAGTATGCTATAGTATTTCATTATGAATATTTCTTCTCTTAATAAGAGTAATTACTACTACATAATTCGTGATGTAGGAGCTATTGTCACCAGTATTATAATTGCTATTTTAATAATACGAACTGGTATTATCCACGATTTTATCGTATATGCTCACAACTGGGGTTATATCGGTAGTTTTATTTCAGGAATGTTTTTTACCAGCGCTTTTACTACTGCTCCAGCTATTATTGCTCTGGGAGAATTTGCAAAATCAGGATCAGTGGTTATTACAGCTCTGTTGGGTGCCTGTGGAGCTGTGGTTGGTGATTTAATCATTTTTAAATTTGTTCGTCATGAAATGGATCACCATATTAAAACTATGAGTACAGCTCCTAAAAAACCGAGTCGTTTACGTCAATTATTTAAAAACCGTTGGTTTCGATGGATACCGTTTTTCCTAGGTGGTTTAATATTGGCATCACCACTACCAGATGAACTGGGTGTTGGATTAATGGGTATTTCCCATGCTAATATGAAAACATTTGCAGCTGTATCATTTATATTTAATTTTATAGGGATTCTGTTGATCGGACTGGCAGCAAAAGCAATATAACTAAAAAGCACCTGCAGGTGCTTTTTAGTTATTATGGGTGTGCCTGGATTCGAACCAGGGACCGCAGAGGTATATCTACGATATTGCAGGCTCATTCAAATCTTGAACAAATGTGTGGGAGCGGATGGATTCGAACCATCGACCGCAGAGGTATAAGCTCTGTGCTCTAACCAACTGAGCTACGCTCCCATACATTTATTCATATTTTCACTGCCTGCAATAAGCTCTGTGCTCTAACCAACTGAGCTACACACCCGAGATTAAGGACTCTTGGATAGTACCCTATTTTTAATTCAGAATCAAATAAAAAAACGATTCTCAAAATATGAAAATCGCTGTATGATTCGCAATTAAAACTGCACACATTCCGACAATAATACATACACCTCCTAGAAAAATAGTTATAATTCCTATTATTTTCCCAAGACCTTTTTTAGAAAGCCAATTATAACCTTTGCAGGAATAATAATACCAGAGAAATGTTCCAGCTACTATTCCAAAATAGAATAGAATTTTAACAGGTATTGTTTTTGTAAAAATACCTGGTGATGTCAAAAAGAATATTCCAATGGTAGTAGGAAATAACAAAGGCTCAAAAAATGTATATATGAACAATTTTCGTGATGTTACTCTTTGTTCCTCTAGAAAAAAAATAATATACAGACCAACGCCGATTAGAAAAAAACCACCGATACTATGCGCTACTAAATTGTATTTAATCTGTTGTACCGAATCCAGATCAACACCGACTAATTGTAATAGAAAGACAATACCGCATGACACAAAAGTTGTCATAATGGGACCCCTTGCAATACTGAGCCCCTTAGTAACACCGAACAACATTGTTTGATTAATCACCAGCAAACCTGCTGGACCTTTGGGAAATGCTATTGCTATTCCCGCAAGTATTCCTTGGAGAAAAACAATAAATTCCATAGTTATTAGTTTTAGTTTAATCCAAGGATAAACAATTAACCCTTGCTGTCAAATAAAAAGACGTTACTAATAATAGTAACGTCCAAATTTTATTCTGCAATAATTACATTGCTTTTAAATTTTTTCTTGTCTTTTTTGCGTAATATGCAATTCGCTTTCCACATGAATTTTCAAAAGGATGTTTTACCTTGTTGTCCAGCCATATTTTAGCAGCTTTTCGTGCAGCAGCAGGATTGTGATGTGCGGTTGCGCAATAATAAAACAAGTCATCTTTGTTAGCTGACCAATTCAATTTCAATGTCTTTTTTTGTGTTGTATTTAAAGATTTTACCAACACACAAACGTTGTACACTGAGAATAAGTAGGCAGCCCGATGATGATCATTGCCACGCAATTTAATAACACTACCAGGAATTTTCTGACCCGAAGCAACTGCTGTATTAATAACAGATGCACCGCGGTCTTCCTTTGGAGTATCAAACACGGCATATTCCGTGAATTGATATGGACCGAAAGAAGTTTTTCCGTCATGCATTGCAGGAATACCTTCAACGTATTCTCTTCCTGCATTGCGCAAAAGAAAATCCATCATCGCAATGTTTAAATGACCATCGGCAGACGGCATTAATTCTGTCATTGCATACGCTACCATGTCTTTGCCAGTAAATGAACCGCAAATACTTTTTACCAGCTGAGCATCCGTAGTGGAAATGTTTGTCGCTTTAGCAACTTTTGTCCAGTTGATACTCTTTTTCAAATTAATAACGACAGTAGAAATCTGAGCTGTGTACTTTGTAAACGTTGTGTAAGTACGTTTTGTTTTGTACTCTGCGACCAATTGTTCGCCAGCTTTGGTAACTACATTTGAGGTGCAGTTATCTTTTTTACATTCCCACATGTTGGCAAAGTTTTTCTGGAAATTCGTTGTAATAGTATCTTTTATGGTCGTAGGATCTTTCAATCCCAAGTAATCGGCATACAAGTTTGACAACTTGTGACCTTCAAGCTTTCCGCTCGGGTATTTGTTATCCACTTTCTTAGTAGTGGTTTGTTTTTGCGCATGCACAAGGAAAACTATTCCTAGTATTGCACATAAAATTACAAGGTATTTTTTCATAAAAAATGATTTTATTTGATCGTAGATTATCACATATAAATTAAAAAGTCAATAGTTACTAATTAACTAAAAAACCGCCGTTAAGCGATTTTTACATCTGGAGCTTTCTTTGGGGTAATTCCAAATTTTCCAATA
>CAZKPY010000006.1:0-13408 GCA_964554815.1 uncultured Candidatus Saccharibacteria bacterium
ACAATATCCATTCCTTGTGTTACTGTTCCAAACACGGTATGTTTCGTGTCGAGGAATGAATTATCTACGAGGTTAATAAAGAATTGAGATCCATTAGTATTAGGTCCAGCATTGGCCATAGAGATACTACCACGTACATTCCTGTTAGTCGGTTTTATTTCATCTGCGAATTGGTATCCTGGACCACCAGTACCCCAGAGGTTTCTCTTTGCAATATCTGCAGATTGTGGATCACCGCCCTGAATCATGAATCCGCTGATAACACGATGGAATCGAGTTCCGTTATAAAATCCTTTTGATGCGAGATCGGTAAAGTTTTTTGCAGTGTTCGGGGTATTTTCGGTATCCATTTTAATAACAATGGTTCCCATGTTTGTTTTTAGTGTGACAGTATTCATAATTTTTTTCTTTGTGTCTGCGTTTTGCGCAGGTGTTGTTGGTTCTGATAATGGTGACTCTGTGGTAGTCGTAGCCGTCTCTAATGGTTGCATAGCTGATGAATCAATTGGTGTTGAATCTTTTTTCAAGGTGACAACTAAAATAATCACAACAGCTAATCCGATAAATCCGATTATTGAAAATAGTAATCCTTTTGGTTTTGATGGTTCCATAATAATTGATTAAGATAAGCGTAATAATTTTTTAATAACTGATTGACCTCGTCTGATTAATGCTCTGGTTTTTGATTTTGACTGGGTTACCTGATTGAATAATTCATTTCCCAGATCACTGATCGCAGTATATAAATCATCCGTAATAATATCAGCGAAATACTTACTACCTGGTAATGAAATTTTCCCCTCAGCTTTGTATACGTCACCATGTTTATGGTGGTTAGTTGTTTTTCCAATTTCTACATAGATATGTGCATCTGAACTTACAACTCTCTTTAGTTTATCAAGTTCTAATTCCACGTGATTTCGCAATGCGTCAGTTAACTCAATATTTTTCGCAATGATATCGATGTGCATATAGATATTAATGACTCGGGCCATCTCTCGCTCGAGCATAGTTACAATCGGTCGCCAATGAGATCTGTTCGGTACAACCTCAGTATATCACAATGTCCTTTATAAAATCTGAATGTCTTTTATAAAGGACATCACTGAGCTTACGCTTGATTTCCTTGATTTTTATAAGAAAAACACAATAAGGAAGTTCCTAATAGTAACTATTTAAAATAGGGCAAAAAATTATTAAAATCCTTGACAAAACCCTTTATTTATATAAGATATATCGTGTTTATCAATTAACAGGGCATGGGGAACCGGTCCTGGAAATGCGTATTGCCGATGTTATGAAACATTCCGCCGAATTTAGCGGATCCGTAATATCGAGTACCTGTTTCCGAAAAATAATAACTATATGGCAGCAGCAGAATTTGACCGTTCAAAGCCTCACGTTAACGTGGGAACAATCGGTCACGTTGACCACGGAAAGACTACTCTTACCGCGGCAATCCTAAACACTTTGTCACGAGCTGGCGAAGGATACGGATCAGTTATGAAAGGTGTTGATCAGATCGACAAAGCACCTGAAGAAAAAGCACGTGGAATCACCATTTCATTGTCACACAGTGAATACTGGACTCCAACACGTCACTACGCACACATCGATGCGCCAGGACACGCCGACTACATCAAAAACATGATTACAGGTGCAGCTCAGATGGACGGTGCTATCATCGTGGTAGCAGCGACAGACGGAGCGATGCCTCAGACTCGAGAACACATCTTGCTTGCAAAGCAGGTAAACGTTCCAAAGATCGTTGTATTCTTGAACAAGTGTGACATGGTAGACGATGAAGAAATGCTCGACCTCGTTGAAATGGAAATGCGAGAATTGCTTACAAAGTATGACTTCGATGGAGACAATACTCCAATCATCCGAGGTTCAGGTTTGAAAGCTCTTGAATCAGCAGACAACAATGACCCATGGGCTCAGAAGATTATGGAATTGGTTAATGCTCTTGATACATTCATCCCAACTCCAAAGCGAGAGACTGACAAGCCTTTCCTTATGCCAATCGAAGACGTATTCTCAATCGAGGGACGTGGAACAGTGGTAACTGGAAAAATTGAACAGGGAATCATCAAGGTTGGTGAAGAAATTGAAATCGTTGGTTTGAAAGACACAGTTAAAACTACTGTAACTGGAGTTGAAATGTTCAACAAACAATTACAAGAAGGAATGGCTGGAGACAACGCTGGAATCTTGCTACGAGGTGTTAAAAAAGATGACATCACACGTGGACAGGTTCTCGCCAAAGTTGGATCAGTAAAACCTCATGCAGAATTCGAATGTGAAGTTTACGTTCTTTCAAAAGAAGAGGGTGGACGACACACTCCATTCATCAATGGTTACAAACCTCAGTTCTACATCCGAACAACTGACGTAACAGGAGACGTTACATTGCCAGAAGGAATTCAAATGGTTATGCCAGGAGATACTGTTACATTCAAGGTTAAATTGCTTGCACCAGTAGCTCTCGAAAACAATCAGCGCTTTACTGTCCGCGAAGGTGGTAAAACCGTAGGAGCAGGAGTGGTAACTAAAATTATCGCTTAATGCATTGAATCATCGATCAATCTCATTTTGAGAGCGAACGATATTCTTTCCTTGATTATATGGCTACTACAGAAAAAAAATCAGCTGAAGCCATACTGCGAATCCGAGTTCGTGCTTATGAAAATAAAGTGTTAGATGCATCAGTAAAACAAATTATTGAAACAGCGAATCGACACGAAGCATCAATTCGAGGTCCGGTACCGCTTCCTAATGAAATTCGAAAATATACGGTGAACCGTTCGACATTCGTCCACAAAGACGCTCGCGAGCAGTTCGAAATCCGTGTACACAAACGTTTGATTGATATCATCAATCCGAATCCTAAATTGATTGAAGCTTTGACTTCGCTTTCTCTCCCATCAGGAGTTGAGATCGACGTTAAAATGATGTAATCAATTCACGCTTCAGGCGTTGCCCGGAGATCAGAATATTTTTATTTGATCGAGACTCTTATAAAAATTATTCTGATTTCTCTTGTGACGCTTGGAGACAAATTATCAATAGCTTGTGTTTGAAAAAACCGCCAAGCAGTACTCATGTTTCTCAGGTGAAGGCATCTGACAAACCGCTGAATTAACAATTTCAACATATGAAGAAATACATCTTGGGTGAGAAGATCCAAATGACGCAGTATTTCGATGAGACAGGAATGGCTCACGCTGCGACATTGGTTTCTGCAGAACCCGTGACAGTAACACAGGTAAAAACTGTGGCGACTGATGGATATGATGCTGTTCAGGTATCATCAGGAACAAAAAAAGAAAAAAACATTGCAAAACCACAGCTCGGACATTTCAAAGATCTCGGCAACTTCCGTTACTCAAAAGAATTTTTGGTAGAGAGTGCTGATCTTGAAAAATACGCTCGAGGAAATACATTATCAGTGGATCAGTTCGCAGTTGGCGACACGATTCGCGTATCAGGTATTTCAAAAGGTAAAGGTTTCCAAGGTGTTGTTAAACGTCACGGATTCCACGGAGGTCCACGATCTCACGGTCAGAAACACTCTGAGCGAGAGCCGGGTTCAATCGGTCCAGGAGGTTTGCAGCGCGTAATGAAGGGAATGCGAATGGCAGGACGAATGGGTTCTGATCGCATTACCGTTCGAAACCTTACAGTACTTGCGGTCGATCCGAAAACTAACATTATCGTAATCAAGGGTGCTCTTCCAGGAAAACGTGGAACACTACTCGAAATTACTCAATAATTATATGGCTACTAAAAAAACTACAACTAAAGTTGCAAAGAAAGCATCTGAAAATGTTTCAGCAGCTCTCTATAATACATCTGGAAAATCAACATCAAACGTTGAACTTTCAGGGTTAGTATTCGATCGAGCATGGAATGGCGATCTCGTTCATCATGTCGTAACAGGAATGATGGCGAACACTCGAACAGGATTAGCTCATACAAAAGACCGATCTGAAGTTTCAGGAGGTGGTAAAAAACCTTGGCAGCAAAAAGGAACAGGACGAGCTCGACACGGATCATCTCGATCACCAATCTGGCGAAAGGGAGGTACGACTCACGGACCTCGCAGTGAAAAAGACTACACAGTGAAATTGAACAAGAAAGAAAAAACTGCAGCATTGTTTGCAACCTTGACCAAGAAATTCAAAACAGGAAAAATCATTTTCAGTGAAATGCTTGCGTTTAATAATGCAAAAACAAAAGATGCACAAACAGTATTGAAGAATTTCGAAACTATTTCAGGATTCGAAACAATCAACACTAACAAGAAAAACAACATCTTGCTCGTGTCTCCAACTATTTCAGCAGAAATGCGAAACAGTTTCCGAAACATTGCACATGTTACATTGATGGAGGGACGAAACCTCAATCCGGTCGACGTAATGAAATATCGTTACATGATTATCAGTAATCCAGCAGAAGTTCAGGCATTCTTTCTTACAAAGAAAGGTGCGGTGAAAAAATCTGCATAATACTATGGCAAAGAAAACACCATCAAACATCAAATCTCCGGATGCATCAAAGCTCCCAGTAGAATTGGTAGGAATCATCATTGGTCCGCGGATTACTGAAAAAGCTGCGTACAGCGCAGAAGATAATGCATACGTATTTAACGTCGCAATGAAATCAAATAAAATTCAGATTGCTCGCGCTATTAAATCTCTCTACAACGTAGATCCGATCAAGGTAACTGTTTCAGTTAAAAAACCGGTTGGTAAAATGGTTCGTGGAGTAATGGGTGCAAGTAAAGCTGAAAAGAAAGCAACAGTTTTCTTGAAAAAAGATCAGAAAATTGAAATTGCATAATTTCCTTAGGCAAGAATTATTAATTACTAAGTAAGTATCAGAAAGCCTTATTGATACTACAGACTATATTTATGGCTATTAAAAAATATAAACCAACATCAGCATCACGCCGATCGATGACAGGAATCTTGTACCGAGACGTGTTGACTGCAACTGAGCCGCACAAGCCGCTGACAAAAGGGCACAAGCGACACATGGGACGAAACCACCACGGACGCATTACTGCTCCACACAAAGGAGGTGGATCAAAACGATTATACCGAGAGATCGACTTCAAAATGAACAAGATCAACATCCCAGCAAAGATTGAAACGATTGAATACGATCCAAACCGATCAGGATTTATCGGACTCGTCTGCTATGCTGACGGTGAACGACGATATATCGTTCTGCCTCACGGACTCGAAGTTGGTGCGACAATCATTACTGGAGCAGAGGCACCTCTGACACCAGGTAACCGATTGCCGCTCTCTGCGATTCCAGTAGGAACATTCGTATACAATATTGAAATCAAACCAGGAAACGGAGGAAAGATGGTTCGTTCAGCTGGATCGTTTGCTCAGGTAAACGCTCACAACAACGGACGAACACAATTGAAAATGCCTTCAGGAGAAATCCGAACGGTAGCTGACAAATGTTTCGCATCAATTGGAACTGTTTCAAATCCTGATTACCAATTGGTAAACCAAGGTAAAGCTGGACGTTCACGATGGCGAGGTATCCGACCTACAACTCGAGGATCAGCAATGAACCCAGTTGACCACCCACACGGAGGAGGAGAAGGACGCCAGGGAATTGGACTACGACGAGGACCGAAAACTCGATACGGAAAACAAGCCTATGGTGTTCGAACTCGAACTCCAAAGAAATATTCAAACTATGCGGTTGTTACACGTCGAAAGACAAAACGAAATCCAAACTAGTGAATTACAAAAAGCCACATTCGTGTGGTTTTTTGTTACATTGGAGTATTTTTATAGTATACTAATTAATATGAATTCAGAAGACAGTTTCTTGAAAAAAATGGAGACGGATTTAACTACTGGGAATAACCTTCCAGAAGATCATCGTGGAATTTTTCATCGTGAAAAGGTCGCACCTATTCGCGAATCATGGGATGTTGCAGCAACCAGTAAGAGTCATGATGATCTGTACGATGATTTGGAAATTAAACGTATACAACAAAAATCATTATTCAAAAAAATGTTTATTGGCGCATGTGTTTTTGCGTTGATTGCAGTTGGCGCATTTGCATTTTCATTGTTTACAGGACGTGCGCGATTAACAGGTGAAAACGTAGTTGTTTCAGTACAAACAAAAACATTCGCAGATAGTGGTGAAGAAATCAATGTGAAAGTTTCCGTGGCGAATGAAAATCCGTTACCGATGGAGCTGGTTAAGTTAACGTTTAAATATCCTGTTGGTTCTACAAAGGATGAAAATGCAGTAAAAGAAATGACTCGAGATTTAGGAACAATAGGATCAGGTCAGGTGCGTGACGAAACATTTACCATTACATTGTTTGGTGAGCAGGGAATTGAAAAGAATCTCTCTGCAGTCGTAGAATATCGACTACAAGATTCAAATGCTGTTTACGAGAAAAATGGATCTGGAAAACTAACTCTACGGTCGTCTGTTGCAAATCTTGTCGTTTCAGGATCTCCGACATTATTATCAGGTCAGCAATTACCAATTAGTCTCGACATATCAGGTAACGCAACGAACACCGTAAAAAACGCATTGTTGGTCGCAGATTATCCAGACGGTTGTAATTACGTTTCTTCTGAAACACCGCCAACCTTGGACAAGAATATTTGGTTTATTGGTGACATTGAACCAGGAGTTCAAAAGAAATTACCTATTACAGTTTCTTGTTCTGGAAATACGAATGAACAAAAAATAATTAGATTTAGTTTAGGTACTCAAAATCCAGCGAACGAACGATTAATTGAGACAGTTTATACGACAGGTACTCAATCAGTAACACTCACGGCACCATTTATTGCAACAAAATTTACTGTGAACGGTCAGCCATATGATGGTAAAAATGCAATTGCAGGGAATCGAGAGACAACTATTACTCTTGAATATCAGAGTATGTCTGATAAACCTATTACTGATACTGAGATTCGAGTTGCATTATCGGGTGATGCATTTAATTCCGAGAAAGTGCGCGCATCAGCTGGTTTTTATGACAGTGCTACAGATAGTATTATCTGGACAAAAAATGAATGGGATGCGTTGGGTATAATTCAACCCGGCCAGTCAGGAAGATTAACATTCTCATTAACACCTTTAGCAATAACAAACAAAGGAACATTAGACATGAATATATCTGTCTCAGGAGTTCTCTTTGGTGGTAAACAGGAAACATTAGATAGTGCGACTACTGCAAAAATTGCAATCAGTACTGATCTACAGTTGTTAGCAAAAACATTGTATCATTCAGGTCCACTACAAAATACTGGTCCGATGCCGATGAAAGTAGGAAAAGAAACAACATTTACTATCATTTGGCAGTTATCAAATTCTACAAATCCTACGACTGGTGTAGTTTTGAAGACAACATTACCGACTGGTATTGTTTGGAAAAATGTAGTTTCACCATTAGCTCAAGCAGGAGAAATCAGTTACAATTCAATAACTCGAGAAGTTGTATGGTCACCGAATGATGTTCCTGTAGGGAAAACAGCAAAATCAATAGCGTTTAAATTAGCAGTTACTCCGACCAAAGGACAAGGAGGTGGTGTGGTTAATTTAACTAATGATATAATTATAGTGGGAACCGATACGGTAACGCAAACGCCAATTTCAGATAAAAAGAGATTCAGTACATCAGTATTAATCAATGATACTTCACCAGTCGGAGCAGATGGAAAGGTATTACCATAGGTAATAAATTGTTAAAAAATCACGTTTTCAAACGTGGTTTTTTGTGCTATGGTTATCAGTATATGTCAGAAAATAACGAAAAGAATACTGATTTAATGGAAAAAATCGTATCATTATGCAAGAGACGTGGATTTGTTTTTGCTTCATCTGAAATTTATGGGGGAATTGGAGGTGTGTATGATTATGGTCACTACGGGTATTTAATGAAAGAAAATATTAAAAATGAATGGATGAAATCAATGATTCAATATCGTGACGATGTGGTAGCACTCGATAGTGCGATTTTTATGCATCCAACAACATGGGTTGCATCAGGGCACGTAGGAAATTTCGACGATCCCCAGATTGATTGTAAAAATTGTAAATCACGTTTCCGAGCTGATCATCTCTTGGAGAGTTTTGATATCGATGCTGATAAACAAACTATTGAATGGATTAATGCAGAGCTTGATAAGTTGCGTGCAGAGAAAAAACTGGTTTGTCCGAATTGTAAATCTGCAGATCTGACACCCGCACGAGCATTTTCATTGATGGTAAAATCTAACTTCGGCTCACCATTAGATGCCTTGACCGAGGAAAATGTAACCTATTTACGACCCGAAACATGCGGAGGTATTTATTTGGAATATAAAAATACAGTAGACTCACTACACCCTAATTTTCCGTTTGGTATTGCACAGGTAGGAAAAGCTTTCCGAAATGAAATTGCAGCACGACAGTTTATTTTCCGAACACGTGAATTTGAACAAATGGAAATGCAATATTTTCATCATCCATCACAAACAGTTGAACATTTTAAAATGTGGCAACAGTATCGATGGGATTGGTATTTAGAACATGGAATTCCGGCAGAGAAATTACAGTGGTATCAGCATGAGAAATTGGCGCATTACGCATCAGATGCTTATGATATAAAATATAACTTTGGATGTTTCAATAAATTCGATGAGATTGAGGGTATTCATGCTCGTGGTGATTGGGATTTATCTCAGCATAGTAAACATTCAGGAGTTCAATTGGACTATTTCGATCAGAACACCATGGAGCGATTCATTCCGCACATTGTGGAAACATCAGCAGGATTGGCTCGAAACATGCTGATGTTTTTGGACAACGCATATACAGAAGAGGTAGATGAGAAAGGTGAAACCAGAGTATTTTTGAAATTACATCCGAGTATTGCACCGATTACGTGTGCAGTGTTTCCACTCTTGAAAAATCGACCAGAATTGGTAGAGAAAGCAAAAGAAGTTTATGCGATGCTCCGCCGAGAGTTTAGATGTGAATTTGATGACAATGGAAACATTGGTAAACGATATCGTCGTCAGGATGAAATCGGAACACCGTGGTGCATAGTGGTAGATTTCGAAACACTTGGTCAAGAAGCTCCAGAATTAGCCGATACGGTAACGGTTCGTAACCGTGATACAGGTGTGCAAGAGCGAGTTGCAATTGCAGATTTAATTGAAAAACTAAAAGTCGCCTAACGGGGACTTTTTTGGTATACTCGCCGCATATGAAACCACAAAAAACAGTATTAAAAAACGGACTCCGAATCGTGACGGTCCCGATGAAGGATAATCCGACAGTGACGGTACTGGTCATGGTAGAAGCTGGTACAAAATATGAAACACCAAAAAATAATGGATTGTCGCATTTTCTCGAACATATGTGTTTCAAGGGAACAGTAACACGCAACTATCGCGACATTGCCAGCGAGATTGAAACCTATGGTGCGGAAACCAATGCCTTTACGTCGTATGATTACACAGGATACTATATCAAGGGAAAATCGCGTGACGCAGGGAAATTCCTCGAAATTGTTTCTGATGTATATCTAAATTCAACCTTTCCAGAGGCGGAGATTGAAAAAGAGCGCGGCGTGATTTGCGGTGAGATTGATATGTACGAGGATATGCCTGCGCGAAAAATCCACGATATTTTTGCAGAGTCGCTCTATGGTGATCAACCTGCAGGAATGCCAGTTATTGGTCCGAAATCAAATATCATGAAATTCTCTCGCAAGGATTTTATCGACTACCACAAACAGTATTATAATTCAGGCGCTACCGCAGTTATTGTTGCAGGTGATGTGAAGCATGCAGATATCGTAAAACAGGTTACAACATTGTTTAAAAATATTCCGAACAAATCTGCAATTAAAAAACAATCAATTAAAAAAACAATTGGAAAGAAAGCGATCACAAAGACCAAGTCGATCGATCAGGCGCATATAGTTTTGGGAACTCGATTACCACATGCTGAACATCCTGATATGGCGGCACTGACGGTTGTATCATGTATTTTAGGTAACGGAATGGGTTCGCGATTATTCCTGAAGTTGCGCGAGGAAATGGGAGCAGGTTATTACATCAGATCGTCAGTGAATGCGTCGAATGATGTTTCTGATTTTACTATTTCCACAGGTACAGCAGTAAAGCGTGTACCAGAAGTTATAAGAGCTATTCATACCGAGGTACAGAAACTTCAGACTGAAAAAAATACCTGATACAGATATGTCGCGCGCAAAGGAATATCTGATCGGACGATTATATATGGGATTGGAATCCAGTGATGATATTGCAACCTATGTCGGCTATGAAGAAATTTTACATTTGAAATTAAAAACACCTGTGGAGATGGAGCGTGAAATCAGAAAGGTAACCACCGCAGATATTATGCGCGTTGCTAAAAAATATTTGGATCCAAAAAAATTTCATGTCGTACAAATCGTACCAGGTAAAAAATAAAACAGCACGCTCGTGCTTTTTTATTTTTCATGTTACTATTTCGATATATGTCAGAATTATCAAGTCCAAAGCATTATCATGTTGATATTACGCCGCGTAGTTTTCTCGTGGTTGCTTTAGGTGTTATTACTATTGGCGCTTTGTGGGTGATTCGTGATTTTGTACTACTCGTAGTTATTTCAGTTATTGTTGCTTCATTTGTGACCGCAGGTACAAAAGTCCTCCAGAAAATTAAAATTCCAAGATCCGTCGGCGTTACATTGATGTATTTGTTTTTCATAGGAATTGTTGCAGTAATTATTTTCGTATTTCTACCACTACTATTCCGTGAATTATCAGGAATTATTGATTATCTACCGAAAACCAGTCCGTGGGCGAAACTATTAAATCGTGTATCTGATAATGGATTAAATCAGGCGACATTACGCAGTGTTCTGGGAACCAGTAATATTTTCCAAGGAATTCAAAACTTCTGGAAAGTATACCTGACTGATTCAGTGCTATCAGGAATTAACACTGTGTTTCATGCTGTTACTAATGTTGTTTTAGTGTTTATTATGTCGTTTTTCCTCTCTATCAAGGAAGGTGGTATTAACAGTTTCTTGCGCGCACTGACTCCGGTAAAATATGAATCCTATGTTATTAGTCTTTGGAATAGAGTGGAACAGAAAATTGGATTTTGGTTTGGCGGGCAATTCTTGTTAGCGCTCCTCGCGGGGGTAGTTGCATTTATCGGATTATCATTCATTGGTGTACCGTATGTATTATTACTATCAATATTGGTCACGATTCTCGAGTTAATTCCATTTGGATTGACACTTGGAACTTTGATTATTGTGCCATTCATTATGGTCTCACAGGGCGTTTCTGTTGGTATTACTGCACTTATTTTCTTTCTAGTATTAAACTTCTTGGAGAGTCATGTATTCCAGCCGTTAATTGTGAATAAAACAGTCGGTATCCCGATGTTGCTCGTTATTATTTCCATCATTGCATGGATCGAATTGATTGGATGGACAGGGGCTATTGTTGCGATTCCATTTTCTGTACTCGTTCTTGAAATTATTTATGATCGAGAAAAAGCAATTCTATCAAAACAGTCGAGAATCACCAGTGACGTATCAAACTAATAAATTTTTATAAAGATAAGCATATGATTCGTAAAGCAGTATTTCATATTTCCCAAAAAATAAATCATATAATGCGAAAAAATTCCTTGGCACTGCTCGGGATTTTTGTTAGTATCGCAGTCGTTTCAATGGTATATGCGTTTGGGTTTTTTCATCCGAATGAATTACGTGTTACGTTTCTCGATGTCGGACAGGGTGATGCTATTTTAATTACAGCACCAAATGGCCGTGAATTATTAATCGATTCAGGGCCAGATCAATCTGTATTAGACCAATTAGGTACTACGAAAAGTTTCTTTGACCGTATGATTGATATAGTAATGGCGACACACTCTGATAAAGATCATATTGGCGGCTTTCCATATCTATTTGATCAGTTTACTATTCCAATGGTTATTGAATCTGAAATTTCATCTCCGACATTGATTGATAAATCTGTTACTGAAAAAGTTCTCACAGAGCAATCTGATCGTTTGATAGCGCGCTTGGGTGAGAGAATAATATTAGACCCAAAACACGGCGTGGTCATTGATATTTTATTTCCAGATCAGAATACAACTGGATGGGAAACGAACGAAGCATCTGTCGTTACAAAAGTTTCCTATGGAAATACATCGTTTTTATTAACTGGTGATTCACCCAGCGAAGTAGAAAATCATTTAGTAAAAACGTATGGTCCACAGCTGCGATCGAACGTATTGAAACTCGGACATCATGGATCTAAAACTTCATCCAGCCAAGATTTCCTAGAGACAGTACATCCTGAAATTGCGATCGTTTCTGCAGGACTTGGTAATAAATATGGACATCCAAATCCAGAGGTAATCGAACGGGTAGAATCAGTAAATGCACAAATAATCGAAACCAGTACAGCAGGGAACATTACCTGTCGTTCAGACGGTCATATGGTTTCTTGCCAAGGTCAGAAATAAATAAAAACTCCCAGTACTGGGAGTTTTTATTAGATGATTTTTGCATCTCGGAGAGCCTTCATGATACCGTTTTTTGCGATTGTTCGCATTCCACGAGTTGAAACAGTGAGGGTGATTTTTTGGTTATCCATTTCAGGAATAGTATAGGTCTTTTTCTGTAGGTTTGGATAACGTCGTCGAGCACCAGTAGGGTTGAATTTTGTAGCACGAACACGGTTAGAGTAACCTCCACCAACCTGCGAGCCTTTTCCTGTTATATCACATGTACGAGCCATAAAAATTAAGGTAATTATTTAATAACAATAATGGACTGATACTAACATATTGTATGAAAAATGCAAGCCTTAGTCCTTGGGTTCTGTAAGATAAAGGTTTATTCGATCTTGTGGAACACAAGCGCCCTCACGTCCACCCAGGGTGGACTGCGGGTTCGGCCCTCAGATCTTCATAAATCCTTATCTTACAGGTATTGTATATAGATTTTCATAGGGTATACTATTGGTCATATGACTCTCAGTATTATATTTTCGATCGTTATTTTAATATTTTCAGTAATTCTACACGAAGTTTCTCATGGGTTTATGGCTGATTATCTGGGTGATCCGACAGCTCGATTACTGGGTCGACTCACGCTTAACCCAATTCCACACATTGATTTAATGGGTTCTATTATATTACCTGCATTATTCGTTTTGACCGGATCATCAGTAGTGTTCGGATGGGCGAAACCTGTTCCGTATAACCCAGCTAATATTACAGGAACTCCATTTAAAAATAGATATGGTGGCGCACTGGTAGCTATCGCAGGACCTTTGGTGAATATACTGTTGGCAGTGATTTTTGGATTATTGATTCGATT
>CAZKPY010000006.1:13508-14948 GCA_964554815.1 uncultured Candidatus Saccharibacteria bacterium
TTAACAGGGATATAGCAGGGAATACTTGACAAGATTTATAATTCGTGTAAACTGGCGGTTCGGGAAAATAACAAACACAATTAAAAAATCACCAAAACCACAAAAACAAAATTAAAATGAGTGCAGAATTAGCTACCCCCCAAACTGGCGCAAGAAAAAAGCGCGACACACAACCAAAAGAAGGAACACAAGTTCCAATTGTTAAATCAAAACAACAGATCGTACAAATTGTTTCTGATAGAAACGAACAGTATGAATTAAAGTTATTCGTGGATATTAAGAACCACATCAGAGAAATTAAATTGGATGTATCCAGTTTTAATCTGATTCCCCAGAATGAAATCGAACTCATTATGATGAACAGGTTGAGCAATCAGGTTAATCTGCAATCACCAGAAGTGCAGAATAATTACCCAGTAATTGACCTGAACAAGATTCTCTCCATTTTTTACTATGAGCAGGAGAAAATGTGGAAGTATTCAATTCTCAAAGAAATGTATGAAAAACAGAAATTTGCTGTTTTCTATATCAATGATGATAACGGCTCATTACTTATTGCTCGATTTTTGGTGTCTGGTGCTACAGGATTAATCCTGTCCATTCATCATCCGGATCAGGTACCGTTCCTGTTTGAAGGAGGATATATTGGGACAAAGTTACAGTTCGATACGCTCGAACCGAAATTGTTACAATTTGAAACAGAGAAAGAAAGCGGTATCGTTGAAAACATATTCCTGTTTATCAAAGATTTGATGTTAAATTAAAAACTAAATTATTTTCATTTTCCCGAAAACCTGGCACATTGTGTCAGGATTTTTATTTTTATAAACATTTGATATAATTTACCTCAAACCAAAACCGAATAAAAAATGAAAACACAAATTACACTTTTGATTATTATTACAATCATAGTAATGCAATGTAAAAAACAAAACACAATTAATTCCGATCGAAAAAAACCTACCGCTGTATTAGTATCAACCACGGCACGATTGCTCGATACTGCTGCATTTGCACCAAAACGCTATATGCATTTTCTCATTACGTTTGATATTATTACTGGCGACAGTGATATTTATTTTTCTCAACTTCAGATGAATTACCAACGACGTATTAAATTTCTTGGTCCAGACACTGTATATAATCACACACCGTATCGTCCAATGATTTTAACAACACTACCCGAAGTTATCCCTGAAGGAGATGTTTATAAAATTAATGCTCATGATACGGTTCAGGTTTCATATTTTGGTATGATTGTTGCACATGGAGCGTGGATACAATTTTACATGCAGGCATATGAATTTCCATATTCACTGGGAATAAATGATGGTGTATATGAATCGGGTATTATATTTGATAGTTCTTTTGTAACCACTAATCCACATTAAATAATTATTTAAAGCGGCATTATGCCGCATTTTTTGTGGTATACTTTTT
>CAZKPY010000007.1:0-14564 GCA_964554815.1 uncultured Candidatus Saccharibacteria bacterium
AAAAAAGTTTGATAAAAAACAATCTGTTGAAATTTTTTAATTATGTGATAATATGACGTTGCAGTTAATTAATTCCCAAATGTGTTTTCTGCGCCTGAGAGAGGTACTACTTCTCTCAGTATGTTTGCCCGGGTGGTGTAATTGGTAGCCACGATAGACTCAAAATCTGTTGCTCGCAAGGGCGTGGAGGTTCAAGTCCTCTCCCGGGCACAAAAAAAATCCTCAATTTGAGGATTTTAAAATAAAAAAATACCAGAAAACAAGTTTTCTGGTTATTAGGAAGTAATTCTAATTTACGCCACCTTTTTATATAGCTCTTGTAGTTTTCCGGTCAGTGCTGCCATATCATCATCAGCAAAAAATAATGTTTTAACGTTAGTTTTTTTGATGATTTCTTTCATTTTAACAACATCAAACCCCGGTGTTTGTCGAATAAATCGACTCAACATTATCGGTAATTTACTGAGTTTAGGTAATAGAGGTTTCAGTTCATAAACATCAGAAAGTACTTTCTCATGGTTAATGTTACGATCAGGACGGAAATTGCCATCTTTGAACGCAGTACTAGCTGGACCCTGCTCTAAGCCGCTCATAGTTTCAAGAACTAATGCAAATGATAATTTTTTTTGTGTAACCCATACATCAATACTCTCATAAATCGGAATATCCATGGATTTCCATGCATGTAGGTAATTTTTCATTTGCCATGGTTTACGACGGTTGTTTAGAACTGCAATTAATCGAATTAATTCGAGTTTTGAACTGACAGGAACAATAATGTAGATGATCGGTTTATTTCGACTAACTTCAGCAGAAAATGTATGCTGTCCGTCAACAATCCATTTCTTCATGATACCGTCAACGCAGTCAGTTTCTGCGACCGTTACTAAACCGATGATCCCAAACTCATCAATTGACTCAGCAATACCTCTTATATGATTCTTGTCTTTTGGTCTATTAAAAGGTAGGAAATGAAAACCTTCATATTCATAACTTGTATGTAATACGCAGTTTTCAGGATTTTCTAATCCTATTCCTGTTGTCTGTTTTTCAACAACCTTTGTTCTATCCAAAATCAGATCAAAAAAGGGCTTTTTAACAAGTGCGCGATTTAGTCGAACATATAACATGCGACCTGTCTTTCGGGTTTGAAATCCGCTCGCAATGAAAAACTGTTCAGTTAACTCTGCTTCAACACCATTAAAACATTGAATTTCAAGTTCCTCTGAATACACCGACTGAACTAATGGATAAGGATGACTCATAATATCAGCAATGATATTATTTTTATCTATCCATTCCTGAACCTTTCCTAAAAAATCAGAACATTCGTGTAATCCGATTGTAACCTGTTGATGAGAAGGTAGCGAATCAATTACAGATTTCTCTGTGGAAGCAATAACCTTTGATCCAATTACTGCAACAGAATATCCTTTTGCTTCTAAAATGATCAGCGCCTGATGCGTTTTACGCAAATCGGTAATGTGAATTTCCGCAGTGTCATTATTCCCACCATCATATTTTTTCAGCATATATTGCTTTCGCAATTCCGATATAGGTATGATAGACTGCAGTGCATTACGAACATTTTCTAAAAGAGTAATCCGTTTATTCTCAATCTCCACCAATGCTTTTGAAGACATAGGAACGGTGGTAGTTTTTACAGACTGAACCGCAGGTTCAGGTTTTGTAAAGATAACAGGTTTTTCTTTAACTTTCACCTCTATTTTTTTAACCTGAGGTTCCGGTTTTTGAAAAGAAACAACTTGCTCTTCTTCAACGATAGGGATCTCTTTTTTCGAAACAATGTAATCTTTTACATATTTTTCTAAATTAAGAATTAATATCGTAGTAGAAGGCTCTTGTGCGAACTCTACCTTTGGAAACAATTCCATAATTTCCTCTTTGTATTTAGGAAAAGGGATTATGTTTCGTCCTGTAAAATTTAATCGATAGCCATTACTGCCGGCGGCTATTGCGATGTAATCATCGGGAAGCTTATATCCTTTTTCTTTTAGAAATTTACTCATTGTATTACGAGCAAATTTTAAGACCTTGATTTCGTCTCCTGTTAGTTTGATTGACATGGTACATAATTTTATTGTTAGTTAATTGATTTATTTTTGTAACCTTAGCATACCCTAATAGATTGTCAATTTTAGTAAAAACCACCATTTGGGTGGTTTTTTATTTTCTATTCTCCTGTATCATCCTCGTCATCTTCTGTATCGTCAGGAATATCTTTTACTATGTCAGCTGCCTTGTCGATATCATCTTTTGTCTCATCTACATAATCGTCAATCATTTCATCATAAGTACTCATACTATTTTATGGTAATTAAACTTATAAGTCTAACCATTATTATTATATCATTTTTCAAGACGCCACTACAAATTATCCACAGATATGATAGACTCAAAATTATGAAAAAACAGCCCCTCATAGTAATTACTGGCCCAACAGCAACTGGGAAATCATCACTTGCAGTGGAAATCGCAGAGCGGTTTAATGGCGAGGTTATTTCTGCTGATTCACGCCAAGTATACACCGGACTAAACATCGGTTCTGCAAAAATCACACCTCAAGAAATGCAAGGAATTCCACACCACCTATTAGATGTTGCACATCCAAATGATTATTTTTCTGTTGCAGATTTTCAGAAACTTGCACAAGAAAAAATTCAAGAGATTACCAGTCGTGGTAAATTACCCATCCTCTGTGGTGGAACAGGTATGTATATTTCTGCCGTTGTTGATAATTTACAATTCCCTGAAGTTCCAGCGAACGAACAATTACGAGCAGAATTAGAAACATTAGAAACCAAAGAGCTTTTAGAAAAACTTGGCACACTGGATCCTGAACGATTAGAAACAATAGATCAAAATAACCGTGTACGAATTATTCGAGCTATTGAAATTGCAGAGGCACTTGGTAATGTTCCTAAAATGGAGCTTAATGAGAGCCCTTATAATACTTTAATGATCGGACTGGAACTACCAAAAGAAGACTTACAAGCGAATATCAGTGAACGAATCGTACTGCGAATTCCTGCATTGTTCGATGAGATAAAGAGATTATTGGATTGCGGAGTTACTCCTGAACGATTAGATTCTCTGGGTCTGGAATATCGCTATGGATTACATTATGTCGAGGGAAAACTGAAAGGATCAGAATTTATTGAAACATTAAGTGTAAAAACATGGCAATTCGCGAAACGGCAAATGACCTGGTGGAAAAAAGACTCGCGAATAAACTGGTTTAATCCGATTTCAGATAAACAAAAAATCCTGCAGTTGGTGCAAGTATTTTCGATGTTAAAATAGTTTATATTTTGAGACTTTTCTTGAAAATAAATACAAATGGAATAATCAATACAATTGCTCCGAAGATATCAATCAGATAATGTTGTTTGGTGGTGAGTACAGAAATAGTAATTAAAAGTGTCCATAACCACATGAGAACCTGCCGCCAGCGGGTTTTTTCTATTGCAACATAACAGCTGGTTAAAAATAATGTCGCAGAAACATGCAACGAAGGAAAGCAATTCCCTGCACTATCCATTATTCTGATTAGATTAATGAACCAACTGTCGCTCGTGTAGAGATTTCTCGGAAATTCAATCGGAAAAACAACAAATAGAATCAATGATATTACTACTACGCAGCCGAATAATACTAATGCTTTTTTAAACGCTCGATTTGGCATTCGATGTGCTATTACTAAATATTGAATCACGAGCGATCCGTAGATTACAAATGTCCATGGTAAAAATGGAATATGTTGTTCTCCTAAAATAAACCCAACGACTTCTCTGTGGATTGGTAAATGACTCACAATCGCATATGGAATCAAGAAAAGAAAACCAATACTGGCCCACATAATCCACGGTGAATTTTTTATTTTTTCGAGAAATATATTCATGAACTTAATATTAAAAATTATACCATAAAAAATACTCTGCATTCGCAGAGTCTGTGCCTGTAAGAAACTGTCATCCCGCATTGGCGGTGGTGACATATATCTCTTTTTAGTTTTCTTTTTCAAATGTTTCAACGCGTAATCGGCGATTTTTAAGATTACCTGATCTACAGCTGAAGCAACAACCACAAACACCTGATCGCTGTTTGGATTAGTTTCAAGTTCAACAAACTGAGCCTCTGTCAACAGTGGCGACACATTCACCGTCATTGAGGTATCTCCTTTGATGCAACAAGCGTCAATCTGGAATTTATAGATACATCCTTCGAATGAGACCTGAACAATTTCACTGAAACAGTGTGGACGTTTTTTCGAAAAAGCGTCCGAGATTAGCGTGGTAATTACCAAGAAAAAAAGCATTGATTTTTTCATACTATAGGATTTAAGATTTGATTTTGAAACCACTTTACGCTTATTAATTAGATTGTCAATAAAAAAATCCTGAGCTAATTTCAAGATTTTTATTCTATCTAATAATATCAGCAATAGTCCCCTGTAATGCAGTAGCAATAACATAGGCAGCAAGGATGATAGCTCCACCGATTAATGTCCATTTTAATGATTCTTTTGCTTTTTCAAGTTTATCTTTATTACCTCTTGCTTGGATGAAGAGGAATCCTGTATAGATAATAGCTAATGCAAGGAATGGAACTGCAATAGGTATTACAATGTTTTTTACCAGTGCACTGACTATTTCTGGAATACTATCGAGGCCTTTACGTAGAGGGTTTTGGAAGAGGCCGTATTGGGATTTTGTGGTTTCTTTTGGATCTTTGGGGTCTGCTGGATTATCTGGATTATTGAGTGTTTTGGGATCAATAGTTGCAAGTTTAAGACCACTAACAGCAACCCCAAGATCGTCATCTTTTAATGTCATTGTAAATGGTCCTTTTGCTGGATCTACATCGACAAATGAAACATCAAATGTATTTGGTTTATTTTTATAAATATCTGCAGGAACATCTATTAATTTATTCCCTTTATTATCATAAAGCGTTCCAGTGATATTTTTTGCAATAGGATCTGTTCCACTGGTCGTTTTAGTGTATGTAGCAGTTACATTAGCATCTAATAATCCTGGTGGTGTAAATTCTGATTTTGTAACTGTAAATGTCACCTGTGATCCATTACTTGCTTTTACAGAAGTTCCAGAACTATCCGATATCATACCTCCATTCATAGAAATTCCAGACATGGTTCCACTGATAACACTATCTACTACGGGAATCTTTGCAGTTCGCATTCCCAACCCATCATCAGTAATAACCAATGAGAATGGAGCTTTTCGTTCAGCAGATACTGGTTTTCCATCTTCATCAAGGAATTTTATGTAATTATCGAATCCAGGATTAAAGGAATAAGGTTTGTTATATTCAGGTATTTCTGATGCAGCAACAACATCAACAGGTATGATTTGTGATGTATGACCATCCCCGTCTACGAGATGAAATGACAAAGTGCCACCCCTAGTAATAGCAGATACAGCTGATGTATTATAATTATACGTAAATGAACCATCTATTGATAAATCACTACCTTCAATAGTTGGCGTTAGTGATCCGTTCATAGTAATCCCTGGGTACCGTTCACTGGATGCAGTGAACTCCTGTTTACCTGAGGCGGTATACGTTATAGTTTCGGTAGTTGTTATACTATCAGAATCTGATGGAGAAGATCCAGAAATAACAACTCCACTGTTTACTCCATCTCCACATATAACATTTCCTATTTTATTACCTGCCGGCGAAGCAATACTCTCTAAGCAAATATCATCAGAACTAATTTTTTCACCGTTATACCAAGCTTCTATTGTATACCCGCCTGGATTATAAAATTCTCCTAATTCAGAGGAATTGTTTTCTGATTTTGAAAGTGTGATTGGAATACCTTTATAACCAGTAGTTTCTGTATATTCAGAACTACCTAAAACACGATTCAGTTGGCCTATATAATCTGGAGAACCTTGTTTTTTTATTTTTAAAACAGTTGCATTAACTATTGGTTTAAGGATATATGGTGCATCTGTACTATAATTTTTATAAATTCCAAATGCTGTTTTCATGTCATAACGACCAGTATCAACTAAATTCGGATGTGACCCAAGAGCAATACAATAATTATCTTTCTTGTTTGAATAACTAAGTTCAATTGGTTTTTTAAATATAAACGTATCGACAGGTGTATTGTTACAAATTGGATCAAGTTTTGTTAATTTTAAAAACGTTGGTTTAGTTTTTCCAGAAAGAATACCATTAATCCAGGGTATAATTTTATCAACTCTAGCATTAAATGAATATGATCCTAAACCACAAGAACCACTTGTAGAAGAATTTTGACCATATGCAGTGATTCCAATTAATTTATCACCGTAAAATATAGGCCCACCCGAGTCACCATGCGCTGTATTTTCACATGAACTAAATTTCCAATAAAAATAATTACCTTTATAATTAGGATCAGGAATCAAATTTGTATAAGAAGCATCATAAGAGCCATATCCATCTAAAACATTCTCACCAACACTAATTTTACCCAAAGGAGTATACTCTGCATCGTACACATGAACAGGTTCTGCGTGTGTATCTTTATAAGCCAATGTACCAATACCCGCAAACAAAATATTAGCATTGAGAGGAATAACGGCAGTATTTAGAGTTGCTGGTGTAATATTTTTAACATTAGTTGAAAGTTCAATAATCGCAGCATCTATCTCTTTAGGAAGAACATCTACTCCATAGGATGGATGAATATAAAATGCCTTTGATTGATAGTCAGACCCATTTAACCGAATTCTTATTTGATCAGTAAAAGTAAGAGGAGATCTCATCTGCCTTCTATCATCCACTAAACAATGTGCTGCAGTTAAAACATATCGTGGACCAATCAGAGTACCTGTACAGAACGTTCCTTCATAATCATTTATTGATTTAATACCATCATCTTCACTGTTTATATCGCGGCCTACTAAAGAAATTATTCGTGCAATATTAGGATATGCTGATTCTGGAAGTTCTCTACCGTCAATAATAGCCTCTGCAACATCAGTCGGTGCAAAAATAACTTTCGAGAAAAAAATACCAACCAGAAAAACAGTGGTCACAAAACTAATAAACGTTGCAATCCTGAATTTCTTATTCCTGATAATTTTTTTCATAATAGTAATTATTATACTATAAAAAAATATTAATCCTATGCGGGCGATGTAGGAATCGAACCCACACCAAAAGTTTTGGAAACTTTCGTTCTACCACTAAACTAATCGCCCAGATGACTCTATTTAATCACAAAACCCTTAAAATTCCAAATGAAAAGCCCGACGAGTCGGGCTTTTCATTTATTTCTTTGCTTCAACATATTCCACACGCTTTCGGAGTGTTGGATTATATTTTACCATCTTGAATTTAACATTCGGAAGCTTTTTCTTGTTCTTTCGAGTCAGGTACATGTGACCTGTAGCCTTGTGAACCAGCTTTACGAGTTTGTCTTTATAATATGCCATAATGTCCCTATATTACATAAAATTAATAATTTTGCAAGAGCACTCTTGCGGTTGTGCGCCGGGTTGGATTTGAACCAACGAAGCCCGGAGGCGACAGATTTACAGTCTGTTGTAATTGACCACTCTACCACCGACGCATACATATATTCGTCCCCGAAAGGACGAATATACCATATCATATTTTTATGCTTTTGCAAGATTTTGTCGTGATATCTTGAGTCCTTTTTTCTTTATTTCGAATACCATTTCATCTTTTTTCATATCAACGATTACTGTATTACCACCTGTGATTTCACCACTGATAATCATTGTCGCTAATTTGTTCAATAATGTCGTCTGAATCACACGATTTAATGGTCGTGCACCAAACTGCGGATCGTAGCCTTTTTCAGCCAGATATTCGATCACCGCAGGTTTCAAATCCAGTGTAATATCTTTTTCTTGCATGCGTTTCAAAACTTGTGCAACGCGAATATGAACAATATTACTGATGATTTCTTTTGATAGAACATCAAACACAATCGTATCATCCAGACGGTTGAGGAATTCCGGCCGGAAAAAATCTTTCAGGGATTCCAGCACTCGTTCCTTTGTAGCCGTGTAATCTTGCACACTGTCATTACTTGAAAATCCAATTGTTTGCATTTTCTGAATATGCTGTGAACCGATGTTCGATGTCATAATGATGATTGTATTTTTGAAATTCACCACGCGACCCTTTCCATCTTTCAAATGCCCGTCGTCTAAAACTTGGAGTAAAATATTAAATACATCAGGGTGAGCTTTTTCAACCTCATCGAATAATATCACTGAATACGGTCGATGACGAACTGCCTCGGTAAACTGTCCAGCCTCATCATATCCGACATACCCTGGTGCTGTTCCGACGAGTTTCGAAACAGAGTGTTTCTCCATGTATTCTGACATGTCGACACGGATCAAAGCTTTTTCATCATCGAACATATATTCAGCCAATGCTTTGGTTAATTCTGTTTTTCCAACACCAGTCGGACCCAGAAACATAAATGAACCAATCGGTCGATTCGGATCAGAAATTCCGACACGCGAACGACGAATAGCATTACTGATTTTTTCAATTGCTTCATCTTGACCTTTTACGCGGTTTTTCAATTCATCCTCCATATGCATCAAGCGTTTCGTTTCAGCCTGTAACATTTTTGTGACTGGAATATGTGTCCATTTTGCAACAACTTTTGCAATATCATCTTCAGTAACCTCTTCGCGCATCAATCGATCGTCGTCTTTTATTTTCTTTAGCCGATCCATTCGTGATTTCAGGTTTTTCTCAAGCGCAGGAATTTTCCCATAGCGAATTTCGGCTACGCGAGCCAAGTCAGTTTGTTGTTCTGCGTTTTCAGCCTCAACACGCATCAGATCGATTTCTTTTTTAATTTTTCGTGTTTCTGCGATAATTTCCTTTTCAGTATTCCAACGAGTCTCTAGAGAATTAGTAGTTTCTCGAACGTTTGCAATTTCCTGTGCGATTTCCTTGATTCGATTTTTAGTATCTGTTTTTTCTTTATTATTTTCAACTTCACGTGTTAACGCCTCTCGTTCAATTTCCAATCGAGTAATTTTTCGATGTGCCTCGTCTAACAATGTTGGCTTATTTTCGAGAGAAATTTTAAGCATTGATGCAGCCTCGTCGATTAAATCTACCGCTTTATCAGGTAAAAACCGATTCGTAATATAACGCACTGATAAATTCACCGCAGAAACAATTGCAGAATCGGTAATGCGAACTCCGTGATAGAGTTCATATTTGTATTTTAATCCTCGCATGATTGCGATTGCATCTTCTTCACTCGGCTCGTTCACATACACAGGTTGGAATCGACGTGCGAGCGCAGGATCTTTTTCGAAATGTTTTTGAAATTCATTAATAGTGGTCGCACCGATCGCGCGGAATTCACCACGAGCCAATGCGGGTTTCAACATATTACTCATATCCATTGACCCATCACTGCCACCTGCACCGATAATCGTATGAATTTCATCGATAAATACAATCACTGCACCCTCTGATTGTTCGATTTCTTTCATGATTGATTTTAATCGTTCCTCGAATTCTCCACGGTATTTTGTTCCCGCGATCAATAATCCCATATCGAGTAATACAAGATCTTTACCACGTAATGATTCAGGCACATCACCTTTTGCGATACGAATTGCGAGCCCCTCGGCAATAGCAGTTTTTCCAGTACCAGGTTCACCAATTAATATTGGATTGTTTTTTGTTCGTCGTGCGAGGATTTCAATCACACGCATGATTTCCTTGTCTCGTCCGATTACCGGATCAAGCTTGTCTTCCTTTGCGAGTTTTGTCAGGTTACGAGAATATTTTGAGAGTGCTCGAAATTGTTTTTTCGGATCGCCACCTTTATCTCCGTGTTCCTTGATATCTTGGAGCATTTTTAAAACTCGATCATAGGTAATTTCTTGTTTTTCTAAATATTGATGAACACTGTGCGGTAATGCCAGAGATGCGAGGAATAGATGTTCTACTGAAACGAATTCATCTTTCATACTCTCTGCGATTTGTACAGAACGCTCCAACACCTGAGCCAAGTCAGGCGCGATGAACATTTGAATCATCTGTGATTGATTTCCAGAATTTGCTTGTTCACCAGTTTCGATTACATCGAGTAATTGATCAGACAACGCAATCATATCCACCTCGAGCCGTTCGAGTACTGAAACGACAGGACTCTCATCCTGTAAAATCAATGCTGTTAGCAAGTGTGCAACATTCACATGGTCCTGTCCTCGCTCCATCGCGAGTTCATGAGACCGTTGTAATGCCTGCTTTGCTTTTGTTGTTAGTTTTTCAAATGAAGGCATATAATTATTATGTAAATTAACAGTAATATTCTCTTGGTTTTGCAGTTATATATCGTTTCAGAGTAATCAGAAAATCAGCAATTCGAATGCAAGAGATATTGTATATATAGCATAAAATGAACCAAATAAAAAGACGGAAATAATGTAAAACAATTTTCCGTCAAATATTACTCCGTATGAAATTTAGCTAAAAGATCTAATATTCCACGACTGTTTAATCTGTAGTTTACAAAAGCCTGATCTGGATGAATACCTTTTGATTGAAAATCAAATCTTACAGTAGTAAAAGTAAGCTCCCGTGCAAGCTTAATAAGTTCCGGCAATGATTTTTCTACTACTTTTTCTTCATTAGGATCAAGATTATTATTGTTTATAAAATCGGTCACAGATTCTTTTGATGTCCAAATAAACATAGTTTGAAAATCAAGAGTACCCCAAACCTGCTCATTTGGTCCTCCAACAATAATAAAACCTTTTTCTATTTTTAAAATAGTTTCTATTGTTTGTTCAGGAGTAATTAACGGTAATATTTTAACTGGCATACTCATAGTTATTTTCTTTTTAAACAACTATATAATAATATTATTTTTTGTCAATAATCTTTTTAAACACCTTTAAAAATCTCTCAACTTTTTTCTTTGTAGTACTTCGTCCCATAGTGATGCGCAAACTTCCCTCTTGTGATTTTGAAATCGTTCCCTGTGCAGTTCGCAATGCCGTAATAACATGTGACTCATCATTACTGTCAGACTGGCATGCTGATTTCGACGAAACCGCAAAGCCTCGTGCTGCGAGTTCAATCACCAGTTGTTCACTTAAAAATCCATCTATTGAAATATTAATATTATTCGGAAGTCGTTCAGTTTTTGATCCGTTTAAAGTAATTCTCTGATCGGAGAGTAGATTGTCAATTAAATAAGTTTGTAATTCTTTCAATCGTTCTGATTCTTTTTCTTGTGATTCAATCGAAAGCTCGAGCGCTTTTGCAAGCCCTGCAATCATCATTGAATCCTCTGTTCCTGATCGTAATCCGAATTCCTGCCCACCACCGAACAATTGTGGATCGATTAAATCTTTTTGTTTCGCAATTAAAACACCGACCGATTTCGGTCCATAAATTTTCGATCCTGATAACGTCAACATATCTACTCCTAACCTTGGAATATTCACATCACAATAATTAATCGCCTGAACTGCATCAGTATGAACTAATGGATACACTTCTGGAATTACAGCCGTATTGTTTTCTCGTAATTGCTTTTTATACCAACGAACTAATTTTGTAATTTCACGAATTGGTTGAATCGTTCCGATTTCATTATTCGCATACATAACCGTAACTAATATTGTTTCCGGTCGCAATAATTTTTTAATTTCAGCAACATCAACAATACCATCACTGTTGCATGGTACGTATGATATTTTTGCTTCTTGATTATTTCCCAGATACAGACATGTATTCAATACTGAATCATGTTCAATATTCGTAGTGATAATATGAGGAATGATGTTCGGATAATTTTCCTTGAAATGTTTTACAGCTCCTAATATCGCGAGATTGTTGGATTCTGTTGCACCACGTGTAAAAACAATTTGCGCCGATTGTACGCCGAATAATTCAGCAATTGATTTTCGAGACTGTGCGATGATTTCCTTTGTCTGAACGCCGAGATGATATAATCCCCCTGGATTTCCATACACATGATTTGTAACTTTTTTCATCACTGAAAAAATCCGAGTATCCATCGGAGTCGTTGATGCATGATCCAAATAGATTTCTCTCTGAAATAATGATCTGAAAAAAGTTTTGAGGTAAAAAAACATAAAAATATACAAAACAAAAATTCATGAGATTTTGAAATTCGAGGACCGAACCCGCAGCGATGAAATCGCGTGAGGGCGCTTGCGTCCCGCAGAATTATAAAATCTTGTGAATTTTTGTTTAACTATCTTGAATTTATCACATTTTCTTGTATAATCAAAGGTTATATGAATACACTCTTTTTAGGAATTATTGGCGGACTTATTTTATTGATTATTATCCTCTTTTGGATGGTTATACGCATAAATCGACGTGTTTCTGACTTTACACGCGGTAATAACGGACTGACTCTGGAGGGAGCGATCAAGGAATTAATCCGGGATCATGAGGAATCAGTAATCCATCATAACGAGCTGGTAAAAAAGGTTTCTAATATCCATAATCGAGTTTTAACCAGCCATAGAGGTTTCGGAATGATTAAATTCAATGCTTATGAAAATACAGGTGGAAATCAGAGTTTCTCTTGCGTATTACTTGACGAAAACGGTCGCGGTATGGTATTGTCAAATCTCTATTCGCGAGAGCGCTCGAATCTGTTCGCAAAGCCTGTCATTGATTTTAAGAGCGATTTAGAATTAATCAAGGAAGAACAACAGGCGCTCCAAGAAGCTATTACCAACCTACGCGCAGTTTAATTATTTACCCTATATGTCCCAATCACCTAAAACAACAAAACGACCGCCTGTAGTTGCTATTATGGGACATGTAGACCATGGAAAATCCAGTTTATTGGATTATATTCGCAAATCTAATATTGTTGCAGGCGAAGCCGGTGGAATTACCCAACATATTTCTGCGTACGAAGTTTCAGTTTCTGATGCAAACCATGAGATGCAGAAAATTACTTTTATTGATACTCCAGGACATGCAGCATTTTCGCATATGCGAGAACGTGGAGCGACAATTGCTGATATCGCGATTTTAATTATCTCTGCCGAGGAAGGTGTAAAGGCTCAAACACAAGAAGCAATCAAAACAATCGTTTCAAACAAGGTTCCCTACATCGTTGCAGTTACAAAAATTGATAAACCAAATATCAATGTCGACCGTATCAAGGGTGAACTCGCAGAAAATGAAGTATTCGTAGAAGGTTACGGTGGATCAATTCCCTTTCATCCAATTTCATCAAAATCAGGAGCAGGTGTTCCTGAATTACTTGAAACAATTTTACTACTCGCAGAATTCGAAGAATTCTCTGGAGAGCCTGATGCATCTGCAACAGGGTTCGTTGTCGAGGCTAACATGGATGAAAAACGTGGGATCTCTGCAATGGTGATTATAAAAAATGGAACCTTAAATCAGGGAGACTATGTCGTCGTAGATGATTCATGGACAACAACACGTATTATCGAGGATTTCATTGGTAAAAACGTAACCTCTGCAACATTCTCTACTCCGATTCGATTAACAGGATTTTCAACACTGCCTCGTATTGGATCAATGTTTACGACTTGTAAATCTAAAAAAGAAGCCGAGGAACAGGTCTATGAATTCCAATCTAATCACGTAGCACAGGCACCTGTTCGAGAAATTCCAGAAAATACCGATGATATCAGTATTATTCCAATCATCATTAAAACTGATGTGTATGGAACTGCCGAGGCGATCGAACATGAAATTATGCAGATGGAAATTCCTGATGTATATTTCAAAGTTATTAAAAAAGGTGTAGGTTCAATCAATGAATCCGATATCAATCTCGCTGCATCTGACAAAAAAAGTATTATTCTCGGTTTTCATGTTGATCTGGATCCAAAAGCGCGTGATGTGAATGAAACAGAAAAAGTAACTGTTGAAACATTTACGATTATCTATAAATTAACCGAATGGGTACATGCATTAGGATTAGAGCGTAAACCTATGCGTGAAATCGATCAAGTAAATGCAGTGGTAAAAGTTCTAAAATATTTCAGCTCACAAAAAAATCTCCACGTAATCGGTGGGCGTGTAACGATGGGAAACATCTTGAAAAATGCAGTGGTGAAAATCAAACGAGGCGACGAAGTATTGGGTAATGGAAAAATTATCGCATTACAACAGGGTAAATCTCCTACTGACAAGGTAGAAATGGATAATGAATGTGGTATGCAATTAGAGTCGAATATTACCCCAGAATCAGGTGACCTATTAGAAGCTTTTGAGAAAGTAATCCAGTAATACTATGAAAAATAATATAAAATTGATCGTAGCTACTGCTGCACAATGGGTTACTGAAAATGGTAATCGCAATTCCCTCATCACATTCACCCGAGCGGAACCAACACCTGACGGGAAAAAGTTATTAATTTTTTACACCGTATTACCAGAAAAACAGGAACGTCCTGCACATGAATTTTTAACTCGACATGGTGATGATATTCGAAACTATGTAAAGAAAAAAATGAAGCGTGAACCAGCGTGGT
>CAZKPY010000008.1:0-13023 GCA_964554815.1 uncultured Candidatus Saccharibacteria bacterium
AGAATCGTGGTACCACCTTGTTTTTCCGCCCTGGGCGGACTCATTACAGCTATAACAGGCTTACCTGCTCGAATCTACTATCTGCCCTGGGCAGAGTTCTGTCGAATGCTCATCCGCCTCGGTATATACTCAGGCGAGATAAAGGAGTGATTAATTCCCTCAAAGCGTTGTATAGAGAGTGTAGCACAGATTGGTAATGTTTCAATACCTTTGCTATACTTGGTTCATGAATAATTTAATGTTAGGATTTTTCGTTTTTGCAGGAATAGCTATTATTGTTTCGCTCGCGATGATGTGGCACTGGAAAACATATATGCCGGAATCTGGACGCGGCGCAGGAGTTTTTACAGTTTACATCTTAGGACTCGCAATATTATTAGTCGCATTGTTCAGTAGTATTGCTTAATTAATTTCTCTTTATATGAAACTCTTTGAACCAGGAACCAATGAAACAACAGTTGCGATATTCCGGAAACATCCGTTTTTCCTATGGCTCTCTGCAGCTGGTTATATTGCGCTCGCGATTATACCATTGATTGCATGGCCATATATCAATGGTATGGGAATTAATATCGGTGAATATGCGAGTATACTATATTTTGCTTATCTGATTGTATTGTGGATCATGTTTTTTATTGGATGGACGAATTTCATGCTCGATACATGGATTCTGACGAATCAGCGATTAGTTGATGTTGAACAGCTTTCGTTATTCTCTCGCCAAGTTTCGACATTATCGCTCGATCGTATTCAGGATATCACCATTCGCGAGATCGGATTTCTCGATACGTTTTTAGGAATTGGAACGGTATTTATCCAGACCGCAGGTGCAGAAAAAGAATTCAAAATCGTCGGAATGAAAAACCCAGTCCACGTAAAAGATCTCATCATGCAAACCTATCAGTCAGGAAAAAATGAGTTATTCCAACAAATCCGAGAAAATTCATAATTTGCATAAAAGCATGTTCTATGCAATAATCGACTCTGTATTTGGACCGACCGTTAAAGCGTTCCGTGAAGAATACGGTCGAGTATATTATCTGTGAATTTTCCATCATTATGCAAAATAATCTTTATGTAAGTTCGCTCGCTTGGGCAACTACAGATGACACATTGCGCGCTTACTTCCAAACTATTGGAACTGTAAACTCTGCAAGTGTTATTAAAGACAAAATGTCTGGACGTTCACGAGGTTTCGGATTCGTAGAAATGTCTTCAGCAGAAGAAGCAGCAAAAGCTGTTGAAATGTTGAACAATACAGATCTCGACGGTCGCACCATTCGTGTTGCAATCGCTGAACCACGTGAAGAACGACCACGACGTGAGTTTAATAACGAAGATCGTCCTCGACGAGATTTCAATAACTAAACCCGATTAAAACCACCTCATGGGTGGTTTTAATTTATCTGTATGTATTTTTGTATGCTATAATTTAATAATTATGAACTTGGAACATGCTCATCCACAGAAAAAAATCTATACTCATCCAGATATAGTGAATGACCCAGATTCAGTATTTGTTTCTGAACAAGAGGAACAAAAACAATTCAAGGAGCATCTACAAAACCAACTGGAGAAAGAGTCTTTAGTAGAGAATAAAATACACTTTACACAAAAACTATCTGATGAAGAGTGGCTGAACCTCTCTGAAACAATTCGCCATGTTCGTAATCTACCTCCAGATCAACCAGAACTCCGTAGGGAGAAATTGAACGATATCAAGGAAACAGCTGCATGGTTTGAATTTGAACTTGGTCGTGCAGAAAAACGGATTATCCGCAGAATTTATGATGATGTGCCAACATCATTAGATACATTAGTGGCTATTTGTAACCAAGAATTAAAAAACCTACCAGTTTCCGATTTATTACAAGAAAAAATAAAATCTATTTGTGAACAGTTTTTTATCCGAAACCAAAAGATCCGAGAAATGCGTGAAGAATTCCCTGATGATAAAGATTTATTTAAACAATTAACCACCGAAGAACCTACAGGACCCATAGAAATTTTAACAACTCCTGTTAGTTTCTATATCCGCGCTCATACATTTCATGATTTCGCACGAATTCATAATCTGTTTATTTTTGATAAACTTTTAGAGATTGATACAAAACATCCCTACATACAGCGGGCAAATAGTTCATTAGGTATTCAAACATCGGATTCGTTTCAACCTGAATTAACAAATGCTCTCACAGCTGAAAAAGCTCTTGGATCACCTTTTACCTTGGAGAGAAAATTAGTATTTATACACGAAACCCAACATTCGCTACATAAATTCTTTTCTCAAGAATTTGATGAGGCTCTCGCAGATACATTATATGAACAAGAAATAACCTCTTTGCATGAAAATAACCCTGAAAAATATCCAGAAATCCTCAAGAGGTTATACAGACGCAGATTAGAGCAAATCAATGAACAGGCGAAAGATGAGATACTTGCCATGTTAGCAGGAGGCATTAATAGACTCAGTGGGATTGAAGAAGCTCTAACCCAATCAAAAAATTATAGCTATTATCGTAATAATAAATCAATTTACATAGAAACACCTGAGATCAGAATGCGCACTATTAAAAAACCTTTTTCTGAAACTCTTGATTCTGATGAAAATACAATTGATCCACGTTTAAAAACAGTTCGTATTATTGAAAAAAATATTGAATCTATTCGGGAATCAGTTGCAGAGGAAGTATTCGTAGTGGAGTATAAACGAGTAATACATGATGCCTTGCGGTCTATAAATAAATTACGAAAATATGATTTTGACAACGAATTAATTATAAAAATATTGACCCACCACCCTTTGCGAACATGGCCCAGACGTGTAGACAGACTATTAATTGAATACAACAAAAAACCAGCAGGATAATGCTGGTTTTTTGTATGAATCTTTACATTCTCTCTGGTGCGGTAATTCCCAACAACCATAGTCCGTTTTTCAAAACAATCTGTGTTGCACGTGCAATCGCGAGACGATGAGATGAGACTTCAACATTGTCTGTGTCGATAATCTTGAACTCGCCATAAAATGAATTAAACAATCGTGCAGTTTCGATCAAATACGTCGCAATGTAATTCGGCGCATAACTCTCGAGCGATTGACTGACGATTTCTGGGAATCGATACAGGTATTTTTCAAGATCAGTTACAACCTGCCCTGAAATTAATTTCGGTTTAATATTCGCGTCAGTTGCTTTTTCAATCATAGAACAGATACGCGCATGGGTGTATTGCAAGTATGGACCTGAGTCACCTTCGAATGTCAGAGCTTTATCAAAATCAAATACAATATCACTCCCTGGAGATGATCGTAGAATTGAATACTTCAGCGCTGCAACACCGATGTTAGTCGCGAGTTCCTCTGCATACTGGTCGATTGATCCGTCCATTTTTTCAATCGCCATCTCGCGGGCATCATTAATGAGTGATTCGCCGGTAATGATGTTTCCCTTTCGTGATGACATTTTCCCAGTCGATAATCGCATCATGCCGTGCATTACGTGATCTAATTTTCCTCGCAATTCTGGACGCAACTGATAGATCGCCTCATAGGCAACACCAATGACACCTTTTTGTTCGACAGCGGTTGTGGTGATTGATTTGTACAAGTCCGGCTCCTTTGCGAATTTTGTGAGCGCGAGTCCGATTTCCTTTGCATCATACGTTGGTAATCCTTGCGATGTGATAAATACACGTGTATGAAGTGATGGATCAAATTTTTCTCCTGCAAACACGATTGCTCCCTCGCTTTTCTCAAAGATGTTTTTCTCTAAACCTTCGGCGACAACTTCACGGCCAATCAACGCCATATCAGATTCAAAGAAATAATAATCAAACTTCGTACCGAGCGTTTTGTAAATTTCCTCGAACGCATCGAGCGTTAATTCACGTCCCCAATCGTAGAGTTCATTAATCGCAACATCAGTTCGTTCATATACCGCTTTGTTAATCGCATCAACAACTGGTTTCACATCAGGATTGTTTTCGTATTCACCAAAACCAAACGAGTAGCACTCGCCGACATACTGCGCCTGTGCTGAAATCGGAAGTGATGCATCAGGTTTTCCCTTTCGCTGTAATCCGTAAATTGCAATGGCAACATGTCGTCCGACATCACCCTGATAATTTGCCCTGATTGTTTCTGCGCCAGAAAATTCAATCACACGCGATAGTGATTCGCCAATGGCGTTGGACATCAAATGCCCGATATGAAACGGCTTGAATGGATTCGGCTGGGTGTATTCCATCATTATTTTCTTTCCAGAAAGTTCGCTGTTTTTTCCGTAATCATCAGTCGCGTCTAAAATTTCCTGAACCGAATTCGTGAAAAATTCTGGTGCAAGTTTGAAATTAATAAATCCAGGACCTGCGATTTCAATGTCTGCGATTTCAGGAATTTCTTGTTTTTTGACTTCAGCAACAATTAATTCTGCTGTTTCTCTTGGGTTTTTTTCAAGGGCTTTCGCACAAATCAGAGCAATATTCGTCGCATAATCACCGTGCGACAGCTCTGTCGGATGCTCGATCGTAAACGAAACATCCTCGATTCCGAGGCCTGCAAGAGCTATTTTAATTGAATTTTTGAATTTCTCTGAAATGTTCATTATTCCAACATTACCACAAAATACCAATTAATAAAGGTTTTTGACATTATGAGATAAATCAGTAGTATCAATGTAAACAAAAACAGTGCTTATGAAAAAATATGATTATTTACTGACAGCGGTTTTATCAATCCAGCTCCCAGGTGGAGGAATCGGTAAAGACGGAAAAACGCTTTATTCTTTCAAAGATATTCCTGAGGACAAAGAAATTTTTCAAAGACACACCTTTGGAACAGACATGTTCGCTGGTGCGAGAACGTTTTCAAGTTTTTGGAAACCACCTTTGGTAGATCGAAATAACATCGTTATTTCGAGAACTGGTGAATTTCCTTTCAAAGAAAAAACTCATGCTATTTTCCCGAGCTTTGAAAAAGCTCTTTATTATTTTGACAAAGCAAATCCATTAACCAATAAAACAGTTGTTGGCGGAAAAATGTTGTACGATGAAGCATTTCCTCACTGTCACCAAATTGTGGTAACAGAAATTAAAGGTACCCGTGAAGCCGATACTTTTGTCGAGCTTCCTCTGAATGATTTTTTCACTTACACTACCGGTCCGTGGAAAACAACAACATGTCAAAATGGAGAAGTTGTCAGCTATCGCGAAGTAACGTATAGAAACAAGAAGTTCTTTGCAGAGCCAGATGATGAATAATCCATTCACACTTTCAGAAAATCTAACTCCACGTTTTTGTGGAGATTTTTATTACAAAAAACCACCCTCTCGAGTGATTATTTGTTTACTTGATTTCAATTCCCATTGAACGTGCTGAACCTGCAATAATTTTCTTTGCAGCCTCTACGTCACTGGCGTTGAGATCAGGTAATTTTGCAGTTGCAATTTCAGTCAATTGAGCCTGTGTGATTGATCCTGCTTTTTTCTTTGCATTCGTACCAGAACCCTTTGCAACTCCTGCAGCTTTTTTGAGCATTGCAGAAACTGGTGGAGTTTTGATAATAAATTCAAATGTACGGTCATCGAATATTGTCATCGCAACAGAAGTCATTTCACCCATTTGTTCGCGAGTTGCCGCGTTGAATTGGTTTACGAATTCTCCGATATTAATACCTGTTTGTCCCAGTACCGGTCCAAGTGGTGGAGCCGGGGTCGCTTTCCCTCCAACGATCTGGAGTTTGAGCTGTTTCATTATTTTTTTAGCCATATAATATATTGTTATTACAAGAGTTGTTGAAGCGTCTCTTGCGAATTAATCAGCCTGCCTGCGCAGACGGGAATAATCTGAAAGCGTAACAAGGGATATATTACTGATTTTTCAGGAAATGTAAAGTTTCCTATTAAATTCAAAAAAACCACTCATAAAATGAGTGGTTATTGTAGTACTTAATGCGTACTTAAACTACCAATGATTTGTCCGGTCTTTTTGCCGTACATGTTTTTTCGGCTGGAATTTCTGACAAATCGATTTCCTTTTTGAATTTGTCTGTTATTTCCTTTTTCTTTTTCGGGGAAAGTTTATTGAATTTTTTCATATAATCCTTTCCAAAAAGTTGATTCAAACTGTCCATGATGATTCTTTTTTTGATTTTTTTAAATAATACTTGGAATTACTGCTTTGTCAATAATTTCTTTTCTTTCTTTTTAAGTCGTACTTTCATTTGATGATAGACGCACTCTCGTAGTGGAGCATCTTTGTTGGAAAATTTAAACATGAGTTCAAGAAACATACGCTCTTTTCCAGAAATCACTTTCGGAAGTTTTGTACCTTTGTCGAAAAACTCAAGCACTGCATCGGTATGCAATTTCATAATCGGAATAGCTTTCTTCAAAAATTCAGAGACATCTTCACTTTTCAGGTTTGCGGCTTTTGTTTCTAAAATTTTTTCCATTACCTTGTACAATAAGTTAATGTATCGATTCTGAAGTTTCTCCAACTTTCGCAGACGTGTAGTCAGTAAATATTCACGAAGATATTCTATTTGATAATCCTCCTTATACTTGTTCAGTTCTGAAAAAAATTTTGTACGGACACTATGCCATCCAAATGTAAGTGTAGGGCGAGCATATTCCATTGATTTCCACGTATCACCTTTGAGGTTTCTAAGTTTTATGGAATACGTTTCCAGACTTTCGAATATCGCATGCGTGATTCCTAAATGAAAATCTTGAAATACCACATGACCGAATTCTAGTTGGTCTTTTCGAGTAACGGTATACCAATCATATCCAGGATGCTCTACAATTGTTCCGTGTAGTTTCTTTACTATGTTATTTGTAGGGTCACAAAAATATATTCCTGAATCCAAATACATAATAACGACAGCATGGTCAGTCAAGAGTCCGAGTTTAATCTCGTACCCCATCGCATGAAACAACGCTCCCAGTACGGCAGATTTACCTAAACAATTTAAATCTTGAAATTTTGTTTTGGAATAATTAATCATTCCGGGAGAAAATCCCATGCCGTGTTTCGACATGTTACTGATAATCTCTACACTTGATTTCATGATTTCTTCTGGCGCTGTATCTTTGTTTGAAGCTATAAAAAAACGAAGTGCCTCTTCATAAGAAAATTCTTTTACTCCAATTGATTTCATGTTTATAACAAAGAGCTTGTGCAGAATCACCAGAAAATCTTGTACGATAATCTTGGAAACTGCATTCATGTCAGTCGGATCAATAATTTGTTTTTTGATAAATAACAATTTATTAAACAACCGAAGTAATACTTGTTTCTTGTATTCTGGTATCTTTTTCATTTCTTTAATTTTTTCTCATCATATCTTAATTATTATAATCTGTCAAGTAAAAACACCCTTTCGGGTATTTTTATATCTTCTTTACTTGCACAAAATCGAGCTCTACTGAAGTTTCTCGTCCGAACATTGAAACCATGACTTTTACCTTTCCTCGATCATGATCAATCTCTGAAACGCGTCCTTCGAAATCCTTGAACGGTCCATCAGTAATCGTAACTACCTCTCCTGGGGTTACCAGAATCGTATGTTTAGCTTTTTCGGCTCCCTCCATTCGTGAGAATAGGAAGTTAATTTCCTCTTCGGTTACTGGAACTGGAACTGTACCTGATCCTACGAATCCTGTTACACGCGGAGTGTTTCGTACCACGTACCATGAATCATCAGTTACAATCATGTCTACCAATACATATCCCGGGTAAATTCGCTCTTCTACTTCTACTTTTTTATTTCCTTTGATTTTTACTACCTTTTCAGTAGGTACTACTACGTTGAAAATTTTAT
The DNA here is from genome assembly GCA_964554815.1 of uncultured Candidatus Saccharibacteria bacterium. GTDB lineage: Bacteria > Patescibacteriota > Minisyncoccia > Phycocordibacterales > UBA1006 > CALMMZ01. Next base: position 7,824 of record CAZKPY010000008.1, read on the forward strand.
CAGTCATCCCAAGAGATTCAGCACGTTGCTTTAAGTTACGCATCACTGCGTTTTCATATCCAGCATAGGTGTGGATGGCATACCAATTACGATCTTGTAGTTCCTGTCGTGACATAATAGAGAGCGATTATCGAGTAATTAATACCTTTAACAAGTTTCCGAAAATCCCGTCGAACAATCCTAAATAGTACCCAACTAATGCTGATAAAATAATAACGATTGCTGTATGTCCTAAAGCCTCTGTCGGAGACAGCCAAGTAGTTTTTTTCGCCTCACTGATAACACCCTTGAAAAAAGTAGCGATTGAATTCATATGACGATACTATAGCAGAAAATTAGAGAAAGTCTAGTAACTTATTCAGGCAAGCATTTTCGACACTTACAACCCTTTGGTTTAATATGCTCTTCGAAAAACTCTTCACCGTAATTATAGGTTAATTCCTCACCTTCCTTGATATTTCGAAATGCATAGATAAAGATATGGTCCCGAACGTTCATTGCGTCACAGTTCCCTTGTTTGCATTCGTGGTTAATATAGCGAGCTTTGTTCGCACGTGTCGAACCATCAATGGTCCATTTTGAATTAACTTCGAATAAATACTGTCCACCTCGCTTGTCGGCTTCTGATGTTGGAATTTTTTCTCCGACATATTCAATGATCTTTGTTCCTTTTGCAATGTCATGTCCTGCGTAGAGCCCCATTCCTGTTCTTGATTTTTTAATATGTAACAATGGTTTTTTCATATTCGGACAGCATACCAGAATTTTTGAAAATAAAAAGCCTTTCTGTAAAAGAAAGACTTCGTTCGATAAAAAATTAATACCATCTAATCCGATTTGAACCCCTTGTAAACGAATAGTTGAGATAACGACCGCCATCACATTGCAAACTAATATAGCAACGATTATTTTGAACATATGGATTTCCTACTACACGAGCATTGCGATACCCATATGGCAGAGGTACATCCATGTATCCATACCAATAGCTATTCCATGGAACATATACGTTTTCAAAATTAGTCCAACCAGGAGTGAGCCATGACCATGCATTATTTTGTGAACACTGGTGAGTTATTCCATTAAATATTACCTGATTTAAAAATTGTTGAAATTGCAAACATGACTGCGTCGCAGGAGTTGTCACTGCAAACATCAGTATTATTAAGTATTTTTTCATAACCAAAAGTTTTATTTACCCTAATGCTACTACTAAAAAATAACCTGTCAATAGGTTATTTTTTATCTTTGATTTCTGCTGGTACGACTGATTTTTTCTTTCTCTTGACCCAAATCCACCAAATTACAATAAAACAGACTATAACGATCAGTCCTATGTTTTCAAATCGCCCAACGCCCGATGAAACATTACCCACAGTATTGCTGAACAACCAGCCAACAATACCCAGTCCTGTCGCACGAATGAACACACCAATGAATGACAGCGTCATGTAGCGCCACCATGACATTTCAATAATTCCTCCATACACTGCGAGAGCTACTGATGGAATTACAGGAAACGCACGCATCCCGACGAACACTATGTCATCCCATTTTGATTTTGCGAGTTTTTCCTCGAGCTGTTTAATATCAGCAACTGAAACACCGATCCATTTTCCCCATCGATCAATAATTTTAATTCCAAACTTACGAGCCAACCACACATACGGCAATGATCCAATCGTAACACCGAGCGCTGCAGGAATTGAAATCTGCAGAATTAATTTCAAAACAGAAACAACACTCAATACCTGTCCGTTCATAATAATAATTCCAGCACCAGTCTGAACCAACGAAGACGGAATCAATGAAATCAATTCCTCGACAATAGATGCACCGAAAACACCCAGAAATCCATACGCACCAATCCAGTGTTGTATAAGCGAGATGAGCCCTTGCATATATGCGCATTGTACCACGAGAAACTAAAAACACTCTACAGAGTGTTTTTAGAATAAATTATGAAACCATCATCAGTAATGCTCCGATCAGTGCGAGGTTTTTCATAAATCCAATTTGTTCGTTCATACGTACAGCTGGATCTTTTTCTTTCCAGAATGGGTGCATCATCGCAGTAGTTACTACTAAAAATGCGATGAGAATCCAAATACCAATAATTGCATACATGTTCAATACAATTGAAAGACCTCCAATTAATAGCATTAACCCTGTAAAAATAACAGAGAATTTTGCTGCGGGAACGCCTTTTGATTTTGCATAACCTGACATCATATTCACCCGCATAAAATGTCCTACTGCGTTGTAAATAAAGAATCCTCCTAATAATATTCTCCCGATAATAAATAGTACTTCCATATGTTTTTTAATTAGTTGCTAATAGAGATATTATAGCACAAATTTAATCTTTCCAAATAATGTTTTTTTGGTCACGAATTGCACATGTATTCGCCACAAATTGAACACGACCAGAACCTGCTGCATAACTATTATAGTGTTCTGGATTCTTATCAGCGTAACCTTGATGATATGACTCTGCTGGATAAAACGGTTTTTTCGGCAAAACCTCTACCACAATCGGATCCTTGAAAATTCCACTGTCACCCAGTTCTGCGATTAAAGATTCCGCAACGATTCGTTCCTCTTCAGTTTCGAAGTAAATCGCTGTTTTGTACGATTCTCCACGATCATAGAATTGTCCGCCAGCATCAGTCGGATCAATATGATCGAGGAAAAATTGGCAGAGTTTTTTAAATGTTACCAATTTAGGATCATAAACCACCTGCACTGCCTCGCGATGGTTTCCATGATTCTGATAGGTCGGATTTGGTGTATCGCCACCAGAATACCCCGAAATAGCTTCAATAACCCCACTCAGGGATTTCAAGTCGTGCTCTGTGCACCAGAAACATCCTCCGGCAAAAATTGCTGTTTTGTTCATATAATTCATTATAACATATATAGATTACTTGTATTTGAGTTTTTTTGATATATACTGAAACTATATGGAACAAGCACCAAAAACAGTAGGGCAAATGATCGTTAATATGAACGATTCTATCAAGTTTGTACGGTCAAGAATTGGATGGACTGATAATAATCTATTCCAAGAAGAGCAATCAAAGAAAATTAAATCGACACTGGCTGAAGTTGAAGAGTTTCTAAACTCTGAAGACGGCAAGGATTATTTTACTCAATGGTATAACAATGCTGAAATTTTTGAAGGGTTATTTAAAAAACTGAAATTTGCAGCAGAAGAGTCTGAAAAACATAATATAATCTCACAATCTGAACCTAATGAAGGTCTACAGAAAGTTCAAGACATCCTAGAAGATTTGGAACAAAGAATTGAGGCAGCTATGGCAAACGTATAAAAAGCATATGATGTGCTTTTTATTTTAGACCAACCTTTACAATCGATATTTTATAGAGTACCCTTTGAAAAAACAAAATATATGGGCTATTTAGATAAAAACGCGATCAAAAAAGTTCTCCTCGTAGAACCCTCAGGCGGATTTATCCGCCTTGACCGATGCATGCAGAGTATTAATTCTTGGGGTGGCGTATATCGCTTTCCTCTAAATTTATGCCGTATTGCAGCAGCATTTTTCCAACCGGGAATGTATCATATCGACGTTCGGTTTATTGATCTTCAGGCAGATCCAAATGCAGATCTTGGAAAAATATTATTTGAGTTCCAACCAGAATTATGCATTCTCAGCTGTGGTTTTCCAAGTATGCGACACGATGTAGACTGTGCAAATCGAATCAAAAGAATTCTACCTAAAACACACGTTTCAACATTTGGAGTAGTGCCTACATTATTAGGTTCTGACTTTTTTAAAGAAAGTGTTTGGGGTTTTCCTATCCCTTTTGATTCAGTAGTTACTGGTGGCGAACCAGCTGCCGCTTATCAATCTGCAGTTTTTCGTGGGGTAGATTGGATGACTAATAGTCAAACTATTCGTTCTCAACCTGAAACAACTAAGAGGATTTGGACATTGCAAGGAAGAGAATTCTTTAACCATTCTTTGTATCGTTCACCATTTACTGGGGAAATACAAACCTATGTCGAAGGGTCCTACGGATGTCCAAAAAAATGTGACTTTTGTGTGGTGCCAGCACTGTATGGCGGGAGTTTTTCTAAACGACCTGCAAAAGATATAGTGCTTGAATTTAAGTTTGCAATTGAAAGAAACGGTGTGCAACAAATTTCATTATGGGACGAAGGAACAACCTTTCAACGAACACAAATGAAAGAGGTTTGCGAAGGTTTAATTGAGCTTCGAAAAAGTTCTATTCCTGCATTTCAAAATTTTAGTTGGAACACACGTTCTACTACAGCACTATTAGATGAGGAAACTATTTCCCTTATGAAACAATCTGGCTTAACAGGATTAACCTTAGGTTTAGAAAGTTTTGATGAAACAGTCTTACAATCTACTCACAAAGGTACTACTGTCGCAAATAATCTCGAAGCTATTCGATTATTAAAACAGTTTGGAATTTATTCCATTGGTCACATTGTACTGGGTTTACCAGAGGAAACTCGCGAATCTGCGGAACATACTATTCATAGTGCCTATGAATCTGGTTTAGGTGTTGCACAATTTTATTGCGCGGTACCTTATCCCGGAACACCATTACACAAACAAGCGTCTGAATTAGGCTTGATAAGAGTTCATGACCTAACAAAGTACGAATTGTGTAATCCAATCATGGACACGTTGGGTGGGTTATCTCATCTGGAAGTCGGAGAGCTGAGGAGACAAGCAATGAGACTATTTCAAAATAGACAACTTAATATCGACATGTTACACAATCCTGCATTTGCAGAATGGTCTAAATGTTAAACACTCTCATCTTGTATGAGAGCTTTTTTAACGACCTTTCTAATTAGTGATATACTATGACTGGCCGAGTTTTTATGCAGAAATAATCAGACACTCAGTATATGTTAAAATGGAGCCTTATATTCTTTATCGTTGCAATTGTTGCAGCCATATTTGGATTCGGTGGTATCGCTGGTACAACTATGGGAATTGCGAAAATACTTTTCTTTATTTTTGTTGCTTTGTTTATCCTCAGTTTAATCTTTGGGTCACGAGCGGTGAAAAATGTAGCGAATACTTTGGATAACTAGTAAAAAACCTCAGGTGAAACCACTTGAGGTTTTTTCTTCCCTTTTCTCTGAAAATCCCTATACTGAATTTATATGGATCCAGTCAAAAACTATACACCG
>CAZKPY010000009.1:0-12885 GCA_964554815.1 uncultured Candidatus Saccharibacteria bacterium
AATCAAGTCATTCTGGCTGTTAAGGAATTCTTTCTGATCAGAGGATTCTGTGCCAGTCGCATAATAAACATGTTATGATTTCAAATTCAATTGTTTTGCTGCAATTGCATCTCTTTATTCGTATTTTTACTATTTTTTTTGTTTTTCACTGAAAAACACGAACAACAACATTCGTATATATGAAAATTACTGATAAAACTTTTTTCAAAAGTTCGTTTCCTTTTGACTTGGATTATGTCAACAGCGTAACGAAGTATCCCTCCATTCCCACATATCATGAGATGGATGGAGGTCGCATACAAAATCGTCTTTCTGTATCTTTGCCTCCTGGCGAAGAATATCTTTATCCTACAGAAAAGATTGATGGTACAAATGCTCGTATCATTCTTTTTGGCGACAAGTTATTTATTGGATCGCGAGAAGAGTTGCTTTTTGCGAGCGGAGACTGCCTCTATAGTAATACTATGAGTATTGTAGATACTCTTGGGGATTTTGCTTCTCGTGTTTTTGCTAATTCAAAGATGATTTTTGAATATATGAACTCTATTTTCGATCAAGAGTTACGTTGCGTTGTATTTTATGGCGAAGTATACGGCGGCAAAATTGGTAAAAACGCAAAGCAATATTCCGAAAACGGCAATGATAATCCAAATACATCGTTTCGATTGTTTGACACTTATGTTTTAAGCGTAGAATCTTCTTCTAATTTGTATAGCAAAAACATGAGCGATTTATCTATTTGGCGAGAAAATGGAGGCCAAACATTTGTATCAAAAGACAAAGAAGAAAATTCAAAGTTTCAATCGATCATGCATTTGGCTCAATTTTGCCGAGTACCTATGCTTCCTTCTTTGAAGTCGTCAGAGATGCCGGCAACAATTGAAGATACATATTCTTGGCTAAAAGAAAACTCAACAAATACAAGAGCGAGTATTTGTAAAGATTTCTATGGAGACGCTCCTTCTATTGGTAAGTCAGAAGGAATTGTTCTTCGGAATGCTGATCGGTCTTTTATCGTTAAGATTCGTCACGAAGATTATGAAAAAGCGTTAAACATTCGTCATAAAAACTGATTCTTGTAACACTGAATCAACTTTTTCGAAGAAGATAGTCATGGCAGATTTTTCATCAGGACGAGTTTGGGCGGCATGGGCAACTCCTGGTCCTAGCCTCAGCGATGATGCTCAGAAAAAGGTAGCAGAACTATGCGATAAGTGGCGAGAGAAAGGCTTATGCGCTACCGACAAAATCGGAGGCTGGCCTGGCGGCTTTCAATACGCCGATGTTAAAACCGCAGTAGACCAATCTTTGAATATGTATCGTGTTATTGATACAAAGACAAGAAAGTGTTTTGAAGATCATCAGCGAATGGCTCAGGAGGAATCTGTTGCCGTTTTGAATAATTCTTCTGTTCATGTTGATCCATATCTTCATATGGCTGGATTGAAGAATTCTGTTTGCGGAATTGTTATTCAAATTGCGGTTAAGAAATTCATTTTTCCTCCGAATTGTAACACTGTTGATCTTTGGAAAAATTACGCGATTGATTATATTGCCATTCATTACGCATGGGCTCGTACTTATCTTTATTGGTCAAAAGATGTTGTAGCAGAATTGTATAAAAATGCGAATTGGGATGAAGCAAAGAAAGCATTAGAATCCAAAAAGACTTCTATTGCTGCGTTGTTTTCTGCGAAGCATTTTATGCAAGCGTGCGTAGAAATGAAATTGGGAATTCGTTTTGCGGCTCAATAATCACTGAAAAATATACAAGAAGAATAAAAAAGTCATGGAAAAAGACAATCAAGAAACTCGTAGTTTTTGCATTTCTGTAAAGCCTTATATTTTTATGAAGGCGTACTATACCCCAGGCGTTCATTCTTATCCTAATTGGTATTGTATTTTACAGTATTCTTTTATGCCTCATGTTATGAATCGAAAATCAAAATTAGAAGAGGATGATAGCCATTTTGATATCACGGTTCCTAATGAGATGTTTCTTATGGAATTGATTGTGGCCGAAGGAAAAGATTTTGAAGATGTTCGTAAAAAGGGCGAAGAAGAAGCGAATAAAATCCTCAAAAATATTCCTATTCATTTTGAATTAAATCACGAAGAATAAAATAATGTATAAAATGTCGATTATTTTTATAATTGGCATTTTTAAACATTTTATTTAAAATGGGTGCAAAATAATGATATCTCCTGACAAAATACCGCTAAAGCCTTTTAATGAAACTGACTATATGAAGTTTCAATCCGATACAGAGGCAATTGTTGATGCTCAGATTTTGTCTCCTTGGGATACTCACGAAAATAGTCGTTCCATTGTTATTCCCAGAGTAGATGATCTTCGTTATTTTAATAGGTTTCGACAAACATACGAAGGAGCAGGGTGGAAGTGCGGAAATCTTTGTCTTGATCTACATTCTGGCGTATATTTCTTTGTTCTTTCGAAATAAATTCACTGAAAGAAAACGCTAACGCTCGTCATAATATGAAAGAGAATAAGAACACTTCATGCAGTTCTCCGCGTTGCGGCTTAGGTTGCAGTATGTCAGCAAAGATTAAAGCAATGACTCCGGAACGACGAAAAGAACTATTTAACAAAATTCGAGAGAAGATACGCAAGGAATGGCGTAATCATTAAATACAAAGGAACGTTTTATGCTCTATTGCGATTGCGGAAGAATTATTGTAACGGCAGATACAGATCAATCTTTTCAGGCCGAAATCTTGATGAGTTGTAATATGTTTGTTGTTATTCGTATTAGGGATTCTTCTCTTGGGGGGTTTGAAGATATCTTTCAAACAGTAAAAGCTGGGCTTCTTGCTATTATTGATCCAGATGACCGTCACCACGAAGACTACGAAGAAGGAAAAAGATACCATCTTCGCATTAGAGATGGCGAAGGTTTTGAATTTGATGTATTTCCTTGCGATTGTTTTTATCTAGAAACAAATGCGATTAACGAAGCAAATAAACGTAATTCAGAAATTAATGCGTTTTATCAAGAACTAAAGAATAATTTATCTGATGAAGCAATTAATGATATTTCAGAAATGCTTTCGACTGAACTGTATGGAGGAAAAAACGACCAGTCTAGAATTTCTTCTTTGTTTAATAGTTATGGACAAATTGCTGTTGATTATCTCAGCCGAAGAATTGAACACTATTCTGCGATTCACCCGCCTTATTGGTGTTAAAACGAGATATATTACATGAAGATTGCACGAGATGAAATTTTTGATTACGAAATTATTATGAATGATGGATCTATTATGTCTTTTGAAGACTATATGACAAGAGAGTATGAATGCGGAAAAAAGGCTGGTTTTCAGGACGGGGCGAATATTGTTATCGCAAAAATCCTAGAAGAAGCAAGCAGTCTTTTTGCTTCTGGCAAAAAAGACGAAGAAGCGATCTCGTTGCGTAGTTTGGCTAAAAGGCTAGAAAAGTCACTGAAGCCCTGACATTCAGATCGACATACGTTCATCTATTGAAAGGAATTGCCGTGAAGTGGGTTTTTGATTCAGAATCTGGTCACTATCTTTCTGGTACTGAGGATATGGGATGCGGAGTTTGGCAGGAAAAGAATGGCTGGACAGGTAACGTCTGTATTGGATTTGACGTTCATAATATTGGATATTGTTCTTCTTACGAAGAAGCAGTAGAAATGTGCGAAGAATATATTGAGAAAATGGAGAATAATTAATATGTATAGTAGTCTTTTTGTGTTTACTGCCGGTGTTTCCTGTCTTGTGTCTATTCATACTCTTGCAGATTTTATGCTTCAAACTCGCTGGCAGGCTCAGAATAAATCGCATAATATGATTGCATTGGCAAGTCATGTATTGACGTATTCTATTGCGATGGGGATTACGGGATTGTTTTTGATTATTCCTTTTGGGTTTGAAAAATATTTTATCAATTGGGTTTATTGGATTCTGTTCAATTTTGCTGCTCATTTTCTGACTGATTTTGTTACGAGCCGTCTTCTGGCTTATAATTATAATAAAATGATTATTTGTCAGTCTGAAGGAAATTCTTGTAAGAGCGATTTTTATCAGAAGCTTTTTTGGGGTTGGATTGGCAATGACCAGATGATTCATATTCTTTCTCTTGTATGGTCGTACTATCTGTTCTTCTATTCTTCGATTAGTCACTGAACAATTAACGAATAAAGAAAAATATATGATTAAAGAACAGGATATTTCGAATTCTTCTCTTCTCGATCAAATTCATAATCTGCGCGAAGAGGTACAAAGTCTTCGATCAGAAATAGACGAAATGCATAATATATTTCATGATGTTCTTCAAACAATTGGAAAAGAAAACGCACGAAGAGATTCAGAAATCTCGCGTATTATTTCTATTCTTGAATCTCTGTCTCGTTCTTTGAATAAGCAGTAAATGGATAATATATGAGTTATGGCACTTTTAAAGAATGGACTTATGTAGAAGAGCCTGATACTTGGTTTATTGGAAGCGAACGCGATGGCTGCGGAGTTTCGTGCGTTGGCATTCCATGTGTTTATGAAATTGTTGTAGTTTATCGAGGAAATGTGTATTACCTAGACGACGAACACGAATTAGAAACGGCCAAGAAAAAGGCTATTGAGAAATGGAACTCTTTGAAATCTGAAGATTGATCACTGACAAAAGAGAATAATCATAGCATTTTTATGTCGCAAAAACTATTCAAGTTTGGATTGTGTTGTATTCATAATGGTTTAAAATCCAAAGGACTTTCATTTCAAACGATGACATGGAAGCGTTTTTGTTCTCTTAATAGAAAAGAAGCCATTAAAGAATTGTCTTCTAGATATGAAAATAATTTATATCTTGTTCATCGTATTCTTCTTGAATGCTCTCAAAATGGGTGGGTATATCGAGTTAGCAGCGATATTTTTCCTCTTTTAACTCATCCTGAAGCAAATATAAAATATGAAGAACTTCCCAATGTTCATCGTTTAGATAATTTGTTTGCATTTTGCAAGCGAGATGCATCTTTGCTAGATGTTCGTCTTTCTTGTCATCCAGATCAGTTTAATGTTTTGGCGAGCGAAAAAGAAGACGCGGTAGAAAGAACAATTGTAGAACTCAATCATCATGCATGGTTTATGACCAAGATGGGGGCCTATACGGACCACCGAAGCCCCATTAACATTCACATTAACTGTTCTTACGACGAACCTTCGGAGATCGCAGAACGATTCCTGGCGAACTTACAGAGGCTCAGCGAAGACGTTAAGACTCGCTTGGTTGTCGAGAACGAAGACAGGGGCGTTTGGAATGTAACAAATCTTGTAAATGTGTTTTATAATAAAACAAATATTCCTATTACATTTGATTATTTACATCATGCTTGTAATAATGATGGAGTTTCTGAAGAAGAGGCGTTTAATCTATGTTATAATACATGGAAGTGTCGTCCGCTTTTTCATTATTGCGAGAGTATTCCTGGCGAATCGAATAAAAGAAAACACGCAGAATTTGCAACGAGCATTCCTGATACATATGGGAGAGAAGTAGATTTGGATTTTGAATTTAAGGGTAAGGATGATGCTATTTCTATGGTCGAGAAGTCACTGAACAGATTACAAGAGAATGTCCAGATATGAAATTTCTTTTTTACAGGTGATTTATGGCAAAAAGCCTAATTAAATTTATTCCTCCTCCGAATTCTATTTCCCTGCCAGACGAAGGACAATATAAACTTCGTCTTAAAATTCCGAATAGCGACGGAACTCGTTATTATATGGTAGCGTTTCTTGCTGGTCCAAATTCGAACTATTTTGTATGTAGTTGTATGGGTTGTTTGCGTTTTGGAAAATGTAAGCATCTTTCTGCGATGGGGTTATGGGGACGAAACAATCGAGATATGGCCTTGAATAAGGCAAGAGAAATTGGACTCATCAAATGAATAAGATCATTGAACAAGCAAAAGAGCTTAATAGACGTTTAACTCTTTTGCTCGATGATCCTCAACCTGGTTTACTTAGTTGGTGCATTGTCTTGCACGAAACGCTGGTTGCTCTTGGAAAACTCTCTGGAACAAATAAAGTATCTGGTATTGATAGCGTAAATATTAAAAAGGATTAAATATGTCTGATAATTTTCCTGCTTCTATCTCGATCGGCGGCGAACTTCGACTTCACTCTCCTGTTGGTACTTTGCAAGATGAATGGGATGAAAAGATTCGTGAATTTTATGAATGTGTAAATGTCTCATTTAAGAATTTTGAGGAAGAGGGATATAATCTTTCTTCAATTAAAGACCTTGAAAAGAATCTTAATCATTCTGGTTATTTGACTATTTCGGATTCTCAGGCATTAAATGGATATTTTGAGGATATAGAGAAACTATGTAAGTATCTTGGTCTTTCTTTTGACCGAGTTTCTGATGCATACTATGAATATGACGGAGAATTTGAGTCTTACCGTCCCGATCAAAAACCTAAGAGCGAAAATTTTAAAGCAGACCAGTCTGGATGTATTGTTATTCCTCTTCCTGACATTCAGGGGCTTTATGATATTGTGAATCGACGAGAGCTTTATGATAGTAATTCTAATGCTTCAAAGACGCGAGAGGCACTGAATGAAATTCGAACAACTATAGAACTTGTGCTCCCGAAACATCGTGAACTGCCTAAATTTTCAATAAAGGATAAAGAATGAATAATTTTGCTCTTGATTGATATATAAACATTATATGAAAACCAAGAATAAAAAACATCGTCCGAATGTATGGAATAACTCCTACAAGCCATACGGAGAACCTCCGCCTGGTATCAAGGGCAATCCAGATGACTGGGCAGAGGCTTTTCGTAATCGAGTGCATTCTGACGCTGTTGTTGTCGAAGAAATTCTTGGAAGCAACGATCCTTGGAGTATTCTTGGTGTAGCAAAGAACGCTTCAAAAGAAGAGATTAAGAAGGCTTACAGAAAGCGTTCTATGGAAACTCACCCTGATATTCATCCAAATAAGGATCAGTCTGAATTCGAAAAGATTCAGGCTGCTTATGAAAAACTTTATTCGTAAGTTCTCACTGATTCAAAACGAATCAATTATTATAGTATGAATAATACTCTTGTAAAACGAGAACTGAATATCGGGAATAAGTATATTTCTATTTTGAATATTGAATTAATTCGTAAACCCATGAGGTATGGTCGATCTTCTTCGAATCTGCATAGGGAGAAGCCCATTATTTTTCTTGATCTTTCCGAATCTAATTGTATTAAAGATATTTTTACAGGCGAAAGATATAACAAGCCATATAATATGGTGCGTCCTTTTCTTAAGAAGGCTTTGAAGGAAGCAGGTATTCCTGAAGAAGAACTTTCTGGAATGAAATTTAATTGGAATAAACATGCTGGATGCAAAATGTGTCCATGCTCTCCTGGTTTTATTGTATCTGGAGCAAATAATCTTAACGGATATAATGTATATATTACATATAAATATAATTAAAAGATATTTAAGGAAGCATAATCATGTGTAATCCAATTTCATTAATTATTACCGAAGATAAAGTGTTCCTTCCTCCTGAAAAAGTATGGAATCACTCTCATACTTATATTATGAAAATTCATAATATCCCTGATGGAATGATTGGAGATAAATATCTTCGATTGGAAGTAACTCCTCCTGAATATAATGTTTTCAGGAACAAAGAAACAAACGAGAAATTAGTTGTGGATCATACTTGGAATGTTAGAGTTGATGAGACTAACATTCCTGATTGGTATATCAATGATCTAGCAAATCAAGAAGATAGAGTTCGTGAAGTAGCTAAAAAATGGTTTAAAGATTTTCCTGATAATTTACTTGATGGATATAAAGAAGTAGCAGGAGAGAGTTCTACTATTATTGCCGGAAACTATTCTACATTAACTGCTGGAGATTTTTCTAAATTATTTTCTGGAAAGAATTCTGTATTAACTGCCGGAAACTGTTCTAAATTAATTTCCGAAGAAAATTCTACATTAACAGCAGGAAATAGTTCTAAATTAATTGCTGGAAACTATTCTAAATTAACCGCTGGAAGTAATTCTTTACTAACTGCTGGAGGTGTTTCCAAATTAACTGCTGGAAAGTTTTCTACATTAATTGCTGGAGATTATTCTGTTTTTTGTGCAGGAGAAAACAGTTCATTCTCTTCTCAGTATTGGTATAAAGATGAATTTCGTATTGTTACATTTCATGTAGGTAAAAAAAATATCTTACCAAATAAAAAATATAAAATTAGTAATGGTAAAATTTATGATGAAGAAACAGGAAAAAGAATAGAACCAGATAAAACACTGAAGAAAAAAGCGAAGAAGAATAAAGAGTAGGAGAAAACAATGGGATTTAATTCTGCAATCTTTATTCTGAATGATACTTTGTGGGATATTCGAAACGACCCGAATTGGCAGCAAAAGGTTGTCACGGCTCTTGCTGGAGCAGATTCAGATGTCGTTATTGAAGGAACTGGCGGAGGAACAAAAGTCTTTCATTGTTCTCATATGGATTATGTTGAATTTTATGCTATCGGTAACAATCGAGCAGTAAGACTTCTTTCTAATAATAACGATGAATATATTACAGAACAAGAGCTTAATGTCTTTACTAGGATTGCAAACAAATATGGACTACCACTGATTAAAACAATTGCAGAGAAATTTGATCATAAACTTGTAAAGAAAGGATAATAATGGGCGGAAATAATATGGACGGTAAAGATTTCGAGCATATCGTAAATGATAATATTGAAAATGAGACAGCAGAAATCTCAGATATCACTGAAGGCTGTTGCGGCGGACGGTGCGGATGCTCTTGCCGAAACGATGATTATGAAGGAGAAATCGGAGTAGGCGGATTGCTTGCCAGCATTTCTAAAACTATTACTCTTCAGGATATTGCAAATTGTTACTTGCTTTTTCCTGATTACCTGAAGTCATCATTTCAGACTGGCGATACTCAAATTTGGTTTAAGCGATCTCACGATCCTGCACATACAAATATTATTATCGATGTCAATAATCTCAATGATACGCATGTTCTCCTTGGTTCTATTGCAGAGAAGAGTCTTGATATGGTAAAGATTGCTTTTACTGCAAGCGGCTGGTGCGGCGGATTGTTTTCTGCCGGTAGTCTACACGATATGTTTTTGAGGAATAAGGGCACTGATCATCACGAGATTCAGTCGGGAGATGTAGTCGTCGTTGATGGGGTTGCTCATATTCTTGTCAAAAATGACGTAAATGAACAGTGGAGCAAAATCGTATGAAGAAGAATAAAAACATTGATTCTCTCATAGATGCTTGCGAAGAATACTTTGCAGTTCGATCGAATAATATGATTACTCGCGAAGAGATTTTTCGATTTGCTCAATCTTTGAGCAAGGTAACAGGAAAACATATCACAGAATATTTAGATAATGAAGATATTTTTGATTTTCAAATTGATGAGATTCAATTTACGTATTTTGATGACAATAAAAACGATCCAACTAAAAATGTTTTATTTACAATCAAAGAAACTGTTACCGGATTGTTTTATACCAACGATGACGAGATGGGTTGTTGGTCAAATCAATTTGGTACGTTTTTTATCAACGAAGATCAAGCCAATGTTGTATTGGATCGTATTAAATCATTAGGATACTACGACGGACTGATGGAAGAATACGATAATATGAAAAAGGGATAATGTATGCGTAGAGGTTTTTCTAAGATTTTTACAGGTCTAAACTTTAATCTTCTTCAAGATCAGAAGATGACTCTTATTAACCTTCGTTCTAGTATTTCAGATATTGAAAACTCTAGCACTGAAAAGGAACAGATTGATCATTTGGAAGGAGTAATTAATCTTCTCGATCGCATTCTAGATAAAGCAGAGGATGATGCTTTGTGGAATTTTAAAGAATGGGCCAATAGTCGTAATTTTGATTTGAATGATCGAGAGGTTGTAAAGGATTAAGATTATGAGACAGACTTCATATGTGAACGGGGTTTACGGATTGAACCTTACTTCTCTTCTTATTTCTGATGGTAACTCAGAACTTCTTAAACGTATTGATGCTTTTGTTGAAGTTCTCGAAAAGGGAGAAAGAGAGTTTGAGGGAGAGTGCATCGATTATTTGTTTGAGCCTATCGAAAATGTTTTTGTTAAGCATCTTGATTTGGCATATAGTTTTTTCTATGACGACATTCGTAATTTTCTTTGCGGAAAATGTAAAATTAATATTCCGGATATGTGCGAATCTTTTGATCCTGAAAGTAATAATAATCTATTCTTTTCTATTTATCAAATTGATGCAGAAGCGGATACGAGCGGAATGGACGAAACATACGAAGAAAAGCCAGCAGAAGAACTCGATTATATTATAGGTATTCCTCTGTTTGCATTCCCTAACTCTATTAAACTGAGCAATACATTTACGGTTTATGCTGATTGGTTTTTGTGGGTTGTTTACGCATGATCTTCTAGCACTGAATCTGTAAGCAGAAAGTAAAAATATATGAAAAAACTTCCTTTTAACGAAAACGACATTAAACTTGTTCTTGATTGGGCAGAACAAAATCTTCAAGAATGTCTTGAGATTATTGGGGAAGTTGACCTGAACGAAGATGAGCAAGATGAAGTTGACGATATTAATGGATATTTGCATAATATCGATCAAATGCGGAAGTGTCTTGGACTGTTTCCTGATTTAGTTTATCTTCTTCTTAACGAAGAATTGTATCAAGATAGCAATCTTGACGAAGCAGATACTCGCTGGAAGAATATTCGCAGCAAGCGTGCTGAATTGGTAAAACTTCTCAAGAAAGCGATGGAGTAATTATGGCAAGGTTCAAGGATCGTCCAACCGATAGTTCTGAAATTGAAACTGCTTTTGATAAAATTGTCGAGAGTCGTAAAGATATTGAAAATATGATATCTACACTCGAAGATACTGTTGAATCTTTTGAAAAGTCAGAAGACGAAATTAGTGATTTTATTTCTGCTCTAGAGGATTGGGAGGAGTGGGCTGATTATATGGAAGCAGAGTACGAAAATCTAGAAAGCGAACACGAAAGCGAAATTACTGCTCTCGAATTGGAAATTGAAAAACTCGAAAATGAACGAGATAATTTGACAGAAGAAGTTATTAAATTGAAAGAACAACTTTCAGATATGCAGTAGTGTTTTTTTGACAGACAAATCACTGACGAAAAAGTTGGTCGATAGAATTATACTGATGAAATTAAGATGAGAAAAGGCCCCGTGGTGGAAAGGCATACACGACGGATTTAAAATCCGTTGCCCGAAAGGGCATGTGGGTTCAAATCCCACCGGGGCTATTTTTGTAGGGATGTAAAAATGCTTATTAATATTCCTGAATTCAAGAATCGCTTTGGCGTAGAAATTATTGCTGATGGCGTATATCTTATTCGCCATTTTAATCTAGACACTATGCTTAAGGATTTGGGATATGAAGTAAATTCATTTTATTTTGATGATTCGAATGTGACATGGGATGTGTATGGAGTATGCGACTCCCCAGAACAATTGCTCAATAAAATTAATGATGTAAAGAAAAGTTCTCGTAAATATACGATTGGGATGTGTCGTATCGATAAAAAAAGCCAACCAGATAAATACGGCTGGCGTTGGCATAAGTGGGGAAAGTATATCGGTAGTCAATCTCCTAGCACTGAATATCTTAAAGACGAGCCTTCTATTGAGACTGTGTATACTTTTCATATTTACAAGATTACTAATGATAAGAAGTAATTATTAATTGAAATGAATAAATAGAAGGATATTATATGAGTTACATTTTTGTTCGCATTACTGAAACAGATTCTTCTCCGCTTATCGATGATGCTTTTGCAGTCATGATTCATGCGGATTATGATTTTAAGAAGCGTATGCAGCAAATTCATAATCGTTGCGTTCCTTTGTTTTTAGAAGAAGACTTTTATTCTGTTAATTTCTTTGATGATTCTCATCATATTGTATCGCAAGATTTTCTTGTGAAAGATGAATCTATTTATTATCTAATGACAGAAAACGATGAATTCCTTGATTTTATTGTTCTAGATGAGAATAATGACTTTTGTAAATCTAATTATGTTGGGAATTCTGACTCATATATTCTTGTAGTCAAGAAAGATGGAATTATGTGGAGAATTTCATCCACTTATCTTTCTTATTCTCCTTTTGAGACAGAGACTATTCCTTGGGATGAAATTCTTCCTTGTGATGAAATTCTTTGTAGTTAAGGATTAAAAATGAATAAAATTGATAAAGATGATTATAAGTATTGTTTTTTGAGTTTTAGTTTTGATGAGAGAGTTCGTCTTAGTGATATTTCTCATATCCTTTTAACGGCCCGTAAATATCCAAATGCTTCTTTGTATTGTTGCGAAACATACTGGAATGAGGAATGCCAGATTTTTTGTCTTGCCCATTCCAAAGAAGAAGCAAAGAAAATGTTTGATAAAACATATCCAATCGATCAAAAAGGCGGCGTACCTATTGATGATTTGTGGACAGATGAAATTTAGTAGGCACTGAATAATTTATCTTTCATTTGATTCTTTATGAACAACGAAAACGTAGATAATCAACGTCCAGTATCAGAAATTGCTTATGCTCTTTCTGTGCTTATTGAGAGAATCAATACTAGGGACAAAGAAAAAGCAAAAGCCGACCCAAGCAAGTGGGGTTGGGGAGGTTATTGGGAGGAAGAGGCAGTTAAAAATGCTGCTTTGGAAGTTGAGAAACAAATTGCTGTTATTGTTCGGCATGTAATGAAAGAAAAGTAATAATGGTATTTAATATTACTCTTGGCATTGCTTATAACGATTATACCTGGCAGGAAGTGATATGTAAAAATATTGATATAC
>CAZKPY010000010.1:0-903 GCA_964554815.1 uncultured Candidatus Saccharibacteria bacterium
GGCATTTTCCATCTATGAGATCTGAATCTGTTTTTTCCTCTTCACATCCGATGCAGTATTTTGCATGATAGGCAGATTTATAAATATATCCATTATCAGCAACTCGTTTCCATAATTCCTGTGCAGCAAGGATATGGTTCGGATTAGTCGTTCGACTGTAATGCACATTATTACTGATCCCAAGTTGTTTAACTTGTTCTGTAAAAATAGTAAATGCCTGATCCACGAATTCCTGTGCATCCATTCCCGCCTCCTGTGCTGTGGTAAAAATTTTACTACCATGCTCATCAGTTCCTGTATTGAAAAACACCTCAAATCCCATGAGTTCTTTATACCGAGCTAAAATGTCAGCCCGCACAAATTCCAATGCGTGACCCATATGTAATGGCGCGTTCACATACGGCAATGTCGTTGTTATATAAAATGGTTGTTTTTCGTTCATATAGATAACTATACACGAAAATGATAGGTTTCCAAAGTAGAGGTTTTGACAATTTATACAAATTAGATATAATGAAATAAAAATAAATTTATATCATGGATCCAGAAATCAAACCCGCATGGGATGACGAAAGTCGCGAAAAGTTCTTTAATCAAATGAGGTCAAAGGTTTCAGATTTAGACAATCAATTAGAAGAATTCGATCAGGTTTACAAAGATAAAAAACAAGAAGTTTACCAACAATTGTTCGAAAAAATGAAACCGAAAGAACTAAACAAATCTGAATGGCAAACTCTTATTAATTTTGCAACTGCAAAACGAAAACGAGCGAAAACACAAAAAGCTAAAGAAGCTTCTGAGAAATTAGACACCAAAAGAAAAGCTCTTGTTGAAGCAAAAAAAACAACAACTAACTTAGAAGAACTAGCTTTAATGGAGTTCGAAATTGAAAGAGAGCAGGCG